>JAIEOS010000008.1 GCA_019750295.1 Bdellovibrionales bacterium
TAACTTGCTGCTAATTATTGGCAGTAACGTAACTGGTTCGTTTGTGTCTCGTAAAGAGCGAACCCAGAGCAATCACGACCAGAGCAGAAAGTGTCTACGATATAAGGACCGTATTCATCTTCAGCGTAGAAGTAGAAGTACCCGTAACATTGAGCACCAGAGCTTCCAGTTTGGCAAAGTGAAGGATTCACTTGCTGACCAGTGTAACGATCTACGCAAACATAACCGTTATTGTAGTACTGTGATCCACCTAAGTTAGCGCAAAGGCTTGGATTCACAGCTTGTCCTGTGTAACGATCGATACAACCACCAGCTCCGTTAGGAATATACTGGTTGCTTTGCCCTGTTCCGCAGTAGGACGGATTCGGAGCGATAGCGCCTGTAGAACGATTCACACACTGACCTAAGTTGTTCGTGTAGAACTGATTCCCGTACTGGTTGTTATACTGGTTACAAAGTGACATATCGACAACCACTGACAAGTTAGCACTGTGATAGCACTGACCGTTGATTTGTTGATAAACACCTGGTGCAGTTGCGACTGGACTAGAAGATTTCTTTTTACTTCCGCAAGCTGTAACTGCTACTACCGCGATCATACAATAAATTATCTTTTTCACCTGAAACATATGGACCTCCCCCAAAATATTAATTGTTTCTTGCAATACTCTTATCCAAGACCCGTGCCAGGTGATGCCAAAACTCTAAGTTGCTGAAAGATGACGAAAAACGAAAGCTACTGGGTGAAATCGCATAAACAGAAGCTGTCCACAGATTAGACGGGTGCAAAGTGAGAAGTAGACACCCGAATCAAAATGAGACACTTCGGTCTCTTTAGAATTTCAAGAGCAGAAAATAGCAGAGATCCACATCATATATATAGTAAGACCAACTGCCGTCGGATAAGTGCTCCAAAAATTTTCGAAGCAAATTCGTCCTACCATTCAGTCATAACTCCACCTTAGACAAGTCGAATTGTGGAGCATGGCGCGCAATTTCCATAATTTTTAAATGATTCCTCGTTATTCTAAAGTGAGTTAAAATAAGGAAGGCAAGGCTACGGAGCCTACCTAAAGTTGATGTTGCAAATCCGTTTCTGAACTCGTGAGGTTTATATGGCAGGCATTCTGCTTGTAGAAGATGATCCATTCTTAGGTGAAAGTTTAAAAACCGCTCTCGAATTTGAGGGCTATAAAGTGACTTGGGGTAAAAATATAAAAGACTCCGAAGCACTTGCCAGCGAATATCCGTTTGATCTCGCTATTCTCGACGTGAGCCTTCCTGATGGCAGTGGCCTTAACTTCTGCAAACACCTGCGGGACAACCGAGTTTCAGCACCTATTATCTTTCTAACGGCGCAAACGGACGAGGACAATGTGATTAAAGGTTTTGAAATGGGGGGCAACGATTATATGCGTAAGCCCTTTAGCCAAAAAGAACTCATGGCGAGGATTCATGTTCATCTCCATAAGCGACCGCGCTCGCAAGACCAGCTCATATTTTTAGATCTTCTCATCCAAATTGATCAGCGCAAGGTTCTTTTAAATGGTCAACCCGTCACCCTCAATCGTCGTGAGTTTGATATTCTCAAATACATGGCAGAACATCCTGAATCGATTATTACTCGAGAGATGATTATACAAAGACTCGAGGGCTCCGAAGACACATCGGATCGTACCGTGGACTCGCATATTAGTCATATTCGAGCTAAGCTCAAAAAAGCGGGCGCTAAGAATATAAAGATAAAAGCGGAGTACGGTATTGGCTATAGGCTCACGGCACACGATCCCCACTAAAGTTGCGCGGAGGTATTTCACCTTTACGGTGGTCCTTACCTTCGCCATTCTTTTTCTCGCTTACGTCAGCACGACTCTCATCAACCTGATCAACTGGGAATCTTCCTTGGGTCGCGGCCCGCGTGAACTCGTATATTATAAATATATTCTTGATGATATTGAGCCCGAGCGTCGGTTGGAGTTTCTAAAACGATTAGAGAACTCGGCGACAGAAAAATGGATGGACTTTACTATTAGCTCTGAGCCCATAGGACCCGTGTTTGATCTCAACCGCCCGACCCCACCCCCGCCGTTTTCACTGTTTCCCTCGCCACCTCACCGAGAATACACTTTCGAACTTAAGGGCAACCCACCGCAATTTATCAACATCAAATCCACGCGAAACATTCCTGCACTCTTTAAACAACGCTTTATCATCAATTTTACGATTCTCACGATCGCCGTCATCTTGGGAGTATTAGCAACGTTGGCTTACGTTTTTCGCACGATTCGCGCGAAGATGAAAATGGCTGATACCGTGATTCAAAGTCTCCAGCAGGGGAATCTCAAAGCTCGTATCCCGATCGATTCTGGGGATGAGTTCCGAGCCACTTGGCTTCGGTTTAATACAATGGCCGGAGAAATAGAAAACTTGGTGATCAATCTTAAGACCGTCGAGCAAACTCGAAAGCACTTACTGAGCGAATTGGCCCATGACCTAAGAACTCCAATCGCTTCTCTTAAAATTTCCATAGAGACTCTGCAATCCAATTTTGAGCGAATTGCACCCGAGAAAAGAATGGATATGTTGGCCGGGACAATGAGAGAAATCGATTATTTCTCCTCTCTCGTAGAGGATCTGTTATTCCTGGGGCTCGTTACGGAGCCGAAATATCGCACGACAATTACCGAAGTGAATCTGAACGACCTCCTTCAAGACGAAGCTGATGCCGCCGAAGAACGGCATGCTCATGCCTCCTACGAGCTACTTCTCCCTTCTCAGGATTACATCATTTCCGGAGATCAAAAGCTTCTCCACCGTTTATTTAGAAACGCACTTGATAATGCCTTTGCCTTCACGAATAAAAAAGTAAGCATCCGGCTCTCTTGCGATGAAGACTTCTTTGCGATCGATATTTCCGATGATGGGCCTGGATTCTCCGAAGAACAAATTGCAAATTACGGGCAAAAAAGATTCACCCGATCAAAAAGTGGTCAGGGATCCCACCCTCAACGTATTTCTGTGGGACTCGGCTCCGTGATTATACGTTCGATTGTTGAAATCTATCGAGGCGATCTCAATGTCAGTAACATCGTCGCCGAGGGAAAAATTAAAGGCGCAAGACTCTACGTGCGCCTTCCCCGAAACGTCTAATGTTTCGCCGGTTGAGACACTAAATACTGTAAAAGTCCCTGCGGATTGAACACCACTTCTGGAGTGATCGTTAGATCAGTGATTTCCGGTCTGGGTAATTCGTACTTGAAATCCCGAAGAACCTGATCGCAGACTTTGACTAAAGCTCTCGCTCCGGTTTTTTGCTCGTATGCCATTTTAGCGATCTCTCTGAGCCCGTCGTCACTAAAGCTCAAATTCACACCGTAGTGATCAAAGTTTCTCACGTATTGATTGATGATCGAAGCTTCGGAATTTTTAAGAATTTCGAACAAATTATCTTCGGTCAGAGGATGGCAGGAAGTGACTACCGGCAAACGACCAATAAACTCCTGTTCAAAACCAAATTTAACTAAGTCTTCGGTTTTTACGAGACTTAAATAATCCTTGTCTCGATCGTCGGATTTACTTTCCGGTGTCGAATGGAAACCGATTCCGCTATTGCTGACGCGTTTTTTAATGATGCTATTCATTTCTGGAAACGCCCCACTAAAGATAAAGAGAATATTCTTAGTGCTAATCATTTCCTTGGATACTTTACCCTTCTTTTGAAGACTCATCATGTTTTTAAATTGAGAGGCAATGTCTCCTCCATTATTCAAGTCGACTTCCGTGTCTTCGAGAAGTTTAAGAAAGCCAAATTGAACTCCTCGACCACTCACATCCTTCCCCATCATTCCTGGAGAACTGGCGATCTTGTCGATTTCATCGACATAGACGATCCCGTTTTCGGCGAGCGATATATCTCCGTCGGCTTGCTGGACTAAATCTCGAATGACGTCGTCCACGTTAGCACCCACGTAGCCCACTTCGGTAAAGCGAGTTGCGTCGGCTTTTACAAATGGAACGCCGATCAGTTTTGCGATCGAACGCACCAAAAACGTTTTACCCACACCGGTCGGTCCTAATAGGAGAACGTTTTGCTTTTGAAAGTGCGGAGATACATCTCCATCCGCTTCGGCTTGGATATGACGATAATGATCGGCGACGGCAATCGCCAACGATTTCTTTGCATTCTCCTGGCCGATGACCAAGGTATTTAAATGCTCAACGATGTCTTTCGGTGTCAGTTTAAAATCACGAATTTGATTTTTAGCTTTTTCAGATTTATCAGGCCCAGGAGAAACTGGCGGAGGGTTATCGACAGCAATCACATGGACTCCAGAGCCAAACTTTTTACGCACGAGTTCCTGGAATTCTTTTTGGAGATCATCAAGAGAAGGCATGGGCTTCTGCCCGTCATCGGAATTCGGTGGGACGTTATCTCTGGAGTCTTTGGGATCTAAATTTTTAATGTCGTCTATCATAGGCACCTCTTACTCTGGCTTAAAGATGAGACCTCCCCCCGAAAAATCAAGGTCCTGAAATTAGGCAATGACAACCGATGGCGATACGCCTCTAATGACGCATGACTATTGACCCCTCTGATCTCCAAATCTGTGCCCAGGCTCTCAAAAACAAGGGGTACATTGTTACTGATAGGCTTTTTCCCTCGAGCTTAACTCAGCAACTTTTAAACGATTTAAAATCACTTCAGATTAAAAAATCGTTAATTCAGTCCACCACGGGGCGCGCTCGTCATCTCCAAAGCGATAGGCGCGGTGACTTTATTTTTTGGTTAGATTCGACAAGCCCTGCCCAAATCCAATTTTTAAAAGCCATGGAGGATTTACGAAATGGACTTAACGAACATTTATATCTCAATTTGCGCGAGGGAGAGTTTCACTACGCAGTTTATCCAGCTCACACTCACTATGATAAACACCGAGATACCTTTCACGAATCGGATGATCGCACGATTTCGTTTCTCCTCTATATGAATCCAACTTGGATCGCAGAAGATGGAGGAGAGTTACACATTTTTAGTGAAACTGACGAAGAGGTTGTTGTTGAAAAAATCACCCCTGCCTTTAACCGCTGCGTGCTTTTTTTAAGTGCTCTTTTCCCCCACGAGGTAAAATTCACAAAAAAAGAGCGTTTTTCGGTCGCTGGATGGCTCAAAAAGCCCTCTGGGAGCGGTTTTTAGCCTTTCATTCATCTATAAGACATTCTTATCGAACTCACAAAAATTATGAATTTCTAATATACGTATCACCTTGATATACCTACTAGACATCAGGGGGGACTTAGCCCTGACCCGAAAGGGAAAAGTGCTAAGTGAGACGCTGAACCCGCTCGAGAAATAGACTCAAGATTTCTCAGCCCAGCGCCAACCCAGGTAAAAGCCGTCTAACGACACTTTCTACAGCCTGCCTAAAATCCTTTCTTAGCCAATGAGTCTGGCTCCCACCAAAAAAGCAACCATAATGGTCCCGCCACCGGCTTTCGCGCGCTTTGCGCCGACGTTGAGTCGTATTGTTTTTCTGATGAACGGGTGACTAATCTTTTTACAGTTGGAACTCTCCGCAAAACGTAAGCGCGATCTGGAGGTGGCCCGATTGTTGTAAATAAGGTAGCGAACACAGATTCTCTAGGGGGAGTTTATGAAGCGCTTTTTAACTTCAGGTTTTTTCCTGTTTCTTTTGTTGAGCCAAACCACGTTCCATTATTTTTATTCGGACTCTAACGAAGGACGCCATCCTGCCGCCGCCGGAAATGCTTTGTTAGCCACCCCGCAAGCCGCCGCAAGTCTCGATGAGATCGATACGATCTATCAATCGGCCATTCAAAACGAAATCCTTTTAAAGGAAAGAGCTGATGTAGCGGCTCAAGCACTCACAACTCAAAATAACGAATTTCACGCAAGATTAGCGGGACTTCGCGTCTCTGAACGCAATCAACTGGCGGATCTCATGAGAGCCCGTCGCAGCGGTGACCACACGAATAGTATTGATACTATTCGGATTCGTTCGGCTCGCTCTTTTAACTTATCAATGGCCCAGATGGAAATCATGATGACTATGAACAACAACCGCACATCCATCACTCCCGAGCAGCAAAAACGTTACCTGGCGATGCTTTCGCACCTCCGTTTGTTATCGGCTCACTCAAGCATGGATAACAGCCTTTTCGCTTACCCCTACTCACCCGATAGAATGTTGCGAGCTCTGCCGACACGCATGGCCCCACCGTCCGTCGGTGAAATTCCGGTGACAGCACCAGCCGCCGAAGCTCCTGTCTTAGCATCGACAGATCCTCAAGCCATTGTTCCAGCTCCTGCGGACGCCGTTCGCACCGCGGTGGGCCCCTCGCCTGCACCAGTGGCTCCTGAGGCCGCTCCGGCTGCGGTGGATCCGACGAGCAACGCCGAAGCCCTCGATGAACTCGAGACCGAAGAGTCCGCTCCTGGCGCCGACACGACCACACAGAACGGCGAACAAGCTCCCGGTGACGAAGACGAAGACGACGCCGCCTAATCTCAAAAGCTGCAGGCTCCATCTCCCTCAAGATATGGAGCCCAATGCCGATAAGTTCTTATGGAAAATCCAGAGATCTACAAAACAAAGAAACCCACCTACTCCAAGGTATTCATCATCCTCGGCGTCCTAGCCATAGCCCTCATCGCCTACTACCTCTACTCCCGACACAAAGCCACCCAAGCCAAATCCAAAACCCCCAAGCCCCCACAAAAACCCAAAACATCCCCCAACCACCCCACCACCTTCCACTAAAAAAAATCAGCGAAAAGGATCGCCGTACCTTCAAAGAACCTGGAACCTTAAAGGAACCTGGAACCTTCAAAGCCCCAAAAGATCCTTCGCTCCACTCAGGACGACCGAGCCCCCCAATAACAGCCGGTTCTTTGACTCTTCCAATCTTAAGTTATTCATTTGAAATGAGTCTTTGAGGACCTCCCGTTAGCGTGAGGCGATTTTCGGGACTCCTGCCCGAAAAAACGGGCGAGGGCAAGGAGCCCGCGTCCTCAAAGACTCATTTCAAATGAATAACTTAAGATTGGAACTGGGTAAAAAACAAAAAGGGCCGGAGTTTCCCCCAGCCCCCCTAACAACCGCCACTGCCTCTGGTGCTTATCTAAGATGCTATCACGTTGTCGTACAGTGTTGCTTTTAAAGTGCTATCATCAAAAGGTGATCGCGGCTTTAGTTTCTAAACCATATATAGTTTTGGTTTCGAACTGGTTGGTTCCGCCCTCAAATGCAGAGCCGGGAGCAAAAACACCCACTCGGTTAACCCATTGGATGCCGTCATAAGGTTTGTAGGTCAAAGTCACATCGACTTCGAATCCGACAGCTTTGTCGACTTCCACATTTAAAGGATCGCTGTTTAACGACGCATATGTCAATCCTAATTGAGAATCGAACTTGTCGGACCATTTGTATTTAAAGTAAGGCGCAAAATAAATCACGTTGCTTAATGCTTCTGTATCCACTTGCTCGGAGACCGGCAAAGTCGTTGAGCGAATGGAAGACGTTCTAAAAATATCATAACCCCCCACGGGGTGATTGAACATGATCATCGCCACGTCGTAGTTCCGATTAAAGATATACCCTTCGTACACATTTGTCGTCTCGGGATCATCCCCGGTCGCAACACCGGCTTTTAATCCCGCATGGAAGTTTCCTTCCTTAGGAATATAGTCTAACTCTAAAGCGAGACCGAACCCATCGAGCTCCACCGCAGCGGCTCCGTTATTTATTCCGGTTTCGCCCTCTTGCATTCCTGCCTCGAGACCAAACTTAAAAGAGTTTCCAATCCAGCGCTGGAAAAAGAGGTTCGCGTACTTTGCATTGAACTGACCACCTAAGGCAGCGCCGCCCACGGCTCCCGGATTCGTATCATTTCCGTGAGAGCCCGATTTGCGAATAAGATAGAGTATTCCCAAAATCAATTCGGTCTCGGGATTTTCGTATTCAACTTTTAACATGGTCTCATCGACATCATCACCATAAGCAATGTTGTTCTCAGCCATTTTTGCAATGATCGGCGTGAAGGACACGTTTCCTGTAAGGAAAAATTTGTAGGAAGCCATATCCCGGTTATCAAACCAGTGATCAAAGGCTCCAGTTCCCGCGTTGTAACTCATCCCCAAACCAAAATGCAGAGGAGCACGACCCACTGTGAGTAAACCAAAATCATGAACATAAGAGAGGTAGAGCTCGTTGACAGTGATGAGTTCGGCACGTTGTTGATTGGAAAGCGTATTTGAACCTTGGAGAGGATCGGCCGCCGCCGGAGTCGGAGGAGTTAAGCCCGAACCAAAAAACTGACCGACGGAAGAATTCAAATAGCTATTGTTATTGAGAACATCAAAACGTCCATGAATCGTAACGCCATCATACGCCGTAATTTTTGGTCGGAGCACCAAATGGTGAAGAGCGTACTGCGTATTTCGATCTAAATTATTGAGTTCAGCATTATCTAATTTGAAACCTTCCATGCGATAGGTTCCGTTCCACTCGATATCTCCTGCGAATGCAGCCGTCGAAAATATAAAGATTGATACTAAAGACAAGAACTTCATCAAAAGGCTCCAATGTATTGAATTTGATCGCAAGTGATTAGCGATGACCTTTGCGAGCCATCTCTTCTTGCATATATTTTTTGTAAAGAACAGTCCACTCCGGCGTTCCTTCGCCCACACCTCGCTGAAGTGCCGAGATTTTGTGACGGACGATCTCGTCCATATCCCCTTGCTCTTGAACCCACTGAGAGATGGCCATTTTCATGTGGCGGATGATGACATCTTCATGATCTTCATCAAAATCGATAACTTCTTCGCCCCAAAGGGTGTCGACAAGTATGCGAGCTAAGTGCCCTTGGCGGTCTTCACTAATAATCATAGAACAATTCCTTTTTCCTCAGCCATTTTTCTTTTGAGCATTCGGAACATTTTGTGGCGTTCAAATCCTTCCTGAGGATTCTTTTCGAGTTCGTCGAGTTTGGCATTCACTTCGGCTTCGAGCTGTTTTTCTTCGTCGAAATCACTTTGAATGATTTCGAGAGCTCGTCGCAGAGTTTTCTCCTTACTTTCTCTAAAAGTAATGAGCTTTTTCTCTTCGAGATGGTTGATGATTCGCTTAGATAGACTCTCTATTTGGAATGGGTTTAATCGCATAAATTGACTAAACGCATAGGCACGCGTAAAGTCAAGCGCGATGCATATTCGCAAGCTATTTAAGTGGCTGATTGGCAGTGCACTGACGCTCTCTATCATAGTCATTGTCACCATTGTTGTCGCCGGAACTATTATTTTCGTTAAAACAAATCAAATTGTGCAGGAAAGTTTTGCTAAAAAAACCTTTCTCTCCCCCACCCAATTCTTTTCAGACACCTTCGAATTGCAGCTCGGGCAAACACTTGATGAAGAACTGCTCATTTCTCGATTTACGTCTCAAAATTACCGGCAGAAATCTTGGGGATCGACCCTTCAATCTGCGGACTACTCTATAGGAACTGGCGGCGATTGCACCTCTCTCAACTCGGATGCGGTCAAATGCATCGCTTTTTCTAATCACCAGGCTCAACGCCTCCAGATTGTCGCCACCGATGAGCTCAATAAGATCCTGGTATTGGTCGAAGTCGATCCTAAAACTCAAGCATACAAGAGCGTGTCGGCCATATCGCTTTTCCCTCAACTTTTTGCTCAATACTTGGGCGAATCACCCGTGATGCAAGAGCGTGTGACTCTTGATAAGTTTCCTCGTCATTGCATCGATGCCGTCCTTGCCGTCGAAGATCCGTTGTTTTTAGAGCACGGGGGGATTTCCACGCGCGGCCTTTTACGCGCCGTTTTCGTGAATTTGACCCAGCGACGGGCGGCTCAAGGCGGGAGCACCATCACTCAACAGCTTGTCAAAAACCAGGTGCTCACATCAGACAAAACAATTCGACGGAAAATCAAAGAAATTGTTCTCGCCATTGTGGTCGATGCTCAAATCCCGAAAGACGAGATTTTAGAAGCTTACCTCAACATCATTTACTTAGGTCAGCAGGGAAATTATCAAGTGCGGGGCTATGCTGCCGCTTCAAGATATTATTTTAATAAAGATCTTCGGCACCTGAATCTTGCCGAATGCTCTTTACTGGCGGCCGTCTTAAATAACCCCGGTCGCTACAATCCTTTTACTAAAACCGAAAACGCTCTGGCTCGTCGTAAAAAAGTACTCGGCGATATGCTCGAGCAGAATCGAATTCTCGAAGAAGATTTTAAACTGGCATCCGAAGCCCCTCTGCCCACTCGATCGACCGTGGAGCTCAAGGAGACCGCGCCTTACTTTGTCGATGCCGTTGTGCAGGATTTAAAAAAGAATTTTTCTCAAGATCTCTCCGGATACAAAGTTTTTACAACCCTTCGTTTGGAAGCCCAAGCCTTTGCACAGAAAGCGGTGCAAAAAAATCTCGACGCTTTGGAAAGCTCTTCCAAATATCATCAAGAACATAAATCTCACTCACTGCAAGGAACACTCGTCTCCGCAGACCCTGTCACGGGCGAAGTGGTCGCTCTCGTCGGTGGACGAGATCATCGTCGCACCCCTTACAATCGTGTGCTTTCGAGCCAAAGACAAATTGGATCGACATTTAAACCTATTGTTTTTCTGACGGCTTTGGCGGACACCGATGGATTTACTCCGATGACAACTCTCGAAAATACTTCCTACACCTACAAATACGGAAAACAAAAGTGGGAGCCAAAAAACTACGACAATACTTTTTCCGAGAAGGTTCCCGCATTTTACGCTCTCAAAGAGTCACTGAATATTCCTACGGCCCGCCTGGCGATCCAGACAGGCCTACCTCGGATTGTGAGCGTCGCACGTGAGTTAGGGATCACTTCTAGGCTCGACCCAGTGCCCGCGTTGAGCCTCGGAGCATTTGAGGCTACGGCCTTAGAGGTCTTAGACGTTTACACAACCATTCAGCGCATGGGTCTAAAAATTCCACTGAAATTTGTGCGCAAAGTGCAAAATGAAGATGGCGAAACTCTTTACACGCCAGAGGATTCTCCTCCTCAACAAGTTCTAAAACCAGAAAATTTTGCCTCGCTGATTTCAATGATGGAGGAAGGCCTACGAACGGGAACCGGCGCTGGAACTCGGGCTCGGGGCTTTGTTCAGACGGCCGCAGGAAAAACGGGAACGACCTCGAACTACAAAGACGCATGGTTCGCAGGGTTTACTCCCGATCTCGTCAGTGTAGTTTGGGTGGGCTATGACGATAATACCCCTGTCAAGCTTTCGGGCGCCACAGCAGCGCTGCCGATATGGACAGATTATATGAAAGATTCGACGCGATCTTCCGCTCAGCTTTTTTTCAATTGGCCCGCTCAAGGACAACAAAAATTAACTCTAAGCAAAGAGGAATTAGTTGAGGCCGGAGTGCCTGAAAATAAGGCTATACCCGTCGACCTCCTTTTTTACCCCAACTAGTCCGGGGCGTTTAAAAGCGTGACAAATTTTTTGATTTCTTTTAACACCCTACGATGTCTTTTTTAGCACCCCAAGCCTACACCAAAGAAACGTTGGGTAAGGCCTTCGATTGGCTTCAACACCAACCCCAGAGCGTAAAAGAGGTCGCCTCAACGCCTGACATTTTGGTCAACATGTACCTGCGCGCGCAACGCCAAGGCATCAATACAATTGATGCCGATGCCCCGAATAGCGCCAAGAAATTTATGGAAGAATTAACCAGTTTAAAAAAGGACATCGCTCAATTTGATGATGGTCCCCAGAATCTGCAAACTTCGGTTCAAAACTCGCGCCACCAAAGTCCTCATATTCCACTTCCGCCGATTCCAACGTCAGTTCCCAAAGGTCATGGGAGTGCCCATTTTGCATCTCAAAACTCAGCGACAAATTTTACTCAAAAAACGACGATCAATACCGCTCAAAGTATTACGATGGAGAGCACATCCTCCCATATCGGTCTCGATGAGACCACTCAACGCCTCGTGCAGGATATTCAAGAGCGCTTTAATTTAAGCTCTCCGCAAGAAGCCCTCCGCATGATGGTGTCCGTCGCTCATAAGAAAATCACAAGCTGGGAATAGCCCACATCATTCTGTACGCTTCGCTCAGGATGACGAACGTCCTCAGCATGACGAGGCGACGACGGCCTTGCGTTTTTACTGAGCAAAGACTAAGTTTATGACTTCACTGAAGAGGTAGAACGTGGCTCAGGAAATCGATTACAAGAATACTATCAATTTACCTAAAACAGACTTTCCGATGAAGGCTGATTTGGCGATACGAGAGCCTGAGACCGTCAAGCGTTGGCTCGACAATAAAATTTACGAAAAAATGATCGCTCGTCGTAAAGACGCGCCGATCTTCGCAATGCAAGATGGCCCACCCTACGCCAACGGTGGGCTTCACATGGGTCACGTTCTGAACAAGTGCCTTAAAGACATTACGATCAAGTATCAAAACTTACAAAAGCGCAAAGCCGTATTTATTCCGGGCTGGGACTGTCACGGTCTCCCTATCGAACATAAAGTCATTAAAGATCTCGGAGCTAAAGCCAAAGAAGCCACGCCCACAATGATTCGCGAACTGTGTCGCAAAGAAGCCCTCAAGTGGGTGTCTCACCAGCGCGAACAGTTTCAACGTTTAGGCATTATTGCGGATTGGGAAAATCCGTATCTCACCCTCGCTAAGGAGTTCGAAGCGGAAGAAGTTCGAGAACTCGGGCGCATTTTAAAAAATGGCGTACTTTATCGCGGTAAAAAGCCCGTGTACTGGTGCTATGCTCTACAAACCGCACTGGCCGAAGCGGAAATCGAATACGCTCCCCACAAAAGTCCGTCGGTCTACGTTAAATTCCCGTACGCTCCCGAGAGCAAGTTCGGAAAATTTGACAAGCCGGTGAATATTGTCATCTGGACCACCACTCCTTGGTCACTTCCAAGCAACGTGGCCATCGCTTTTAATAAAGATTTCGAATACACCTTTTTCTCGGCGGGCGAAGAGTACTTCCTTATCGCTCGTAAGATGAAAGAATTTTTCGAAAAAGAAACCGGCGTGGAACTCACCGATACGGGAAAGACATTTATCGGCTCTCAATTTGAGGGCGGGAAGGCCACTCATCCGTTCTATGAGCGTGATTCCGAATTGATTCTCGGGGATCACGTCACTCTCGATGCCGGAACCGGTGCGGTTCACACAGCCCCAGGACATGGACATGATGATTACTTAGTCTCTTTAGTTTACGACCTTCCGATCATCAGCCCCATCAATGATCGTGGCGAGTATACCGACGAAGTTCCTGAATACGCAGGAACTCACGTGTTCAAAGCAAATCCTCTCATCGTAGAACGACTTAAAGAGAGCGGTCGCCTGGTCGCCATGAAGACCATCGAACACAGCTACCCCCACTGCTGGCGCAGTAAAACGCCTTTGATCTACCGCGCCACTTCGCAGTGGTTTATCCGCATGGATGATTCCAACTATAACATTCGCAAAATGGCTCTCGGAGAAATCGAAAAGACCAACTTCTTTCCCGACTGGGGTGTAAAGCGCCTCACGGCGATGATCGAAGCTCGCCCGGATTGGTGTATTAGTCGCCAACGCAACTGGGGAGTTCCAATCCCCGTCTTTTACTGCAAAAGTTGCGAATACGCTCACATGACCGAACACATGATCAATCACGTGGCGGATCTTATGGAGAAAGGCGCCGGTATCGAGGCCTACTTCGAAGGATCGACAGAGGAACTTCTCGACGGCAATACGGAATGCCCCGAGTGCGGTGCGAATGATTGGAAAAAAGGTTCCGACATCCTTGATGTTTGGTTTGATAGCGGAGCGTCTCATGCTGCGGTTCAAAACCGTCGCGATGGATTAACTATGCCTGCCGATTTATACCTCGAAGGCAGTGACCAACATCGCGGTTGGTTTCAAACCAGTTTGATTTCGGCAGTGGCCTCCCAAGGTCATGCTCCGTTTAAGACTTTGCTCACACATAATTTTGTCAACGACGAGCACGGCCGCAAGATGAGTAAGAGTTTAGGAAACTACGTCGACCCTATGGACCTCATCAAATCCAGCGGTGCCGAACTGCTACGCCTATGGACGTCGTCTCAGGATTACGGTCAAGACATGAACTTTAGCCAAGAGGGTTTTAAGCGCATCTCGGAAACTTACCGTCGGTATCGCAATACGTTTAGATTCTTAGTTGGCAACATTAGCGATTTTAATCGCTCCACAGATTACGTGGCTTATGCAGATCTCCAACCTTTGGATCAATGGGCTCTCACGCGTCTCAATGAACTGGTTGAAACTGTGACGGCAGCCTACGAAAAGTACGAATACTTTAAAGTCTATCACGCCCTCAATAACTACTTCACCGTAGATCTTTCCGCGCATTACTTAGATATTCTTAAAGATCGCCTTTACACCTGGAAAACTACTGGTCAAGGCCGTCGCGCCGCTCAAACCGTTTTGTTCGAAATCACTCAAGCGCTAGTGAGTATGATGGCACCGATCACGTCCTTCTTGGCCGAAGAGACCCACTCGCACTTCGTCGGTAAATCTGCCGAGAGTGTGTTCCTAACGGATTTCCCACAGCCCAATAAAAATTGGCATAACGAAACGATCGCGAAAGACTTCGAGGTTCTGTTTCAGTTACGCTCGGAAGTTTCCAAGCAGCTCGAGGACATGCGGCGCGATAAGGTGATTGGCTCAAGCCTAGAAGCTCAAGTCAATCTCACCTCTAAGGATGCCGAGCTTACGATTCTTAAAAAATATTTTAAAAATCTTCCCGAATTCTTTATCGTCTCGAAAGTCACTGTGAACGAAGGAGCGCGCACCGTGATCTGCCAAAAGGCAACGGGGGAAAAGTGTGTTCGTTGTTGGTACTACGACGAATTAGGAACAAATGCGGCTCACCCTAAAGTTTGCCCCAAATGTGCGGAAGCTTTAACCTGAGAGGAATTATGGCGTTAAAACTTTTTCTCCGATGGAGCTGTGTTCCGGCTTTATTTTTAGTGGCATGTACGTCTACGAATCTCTCTCAGAAGCGTTACTGTCCCGGCCAGTTGGAGAATAACCGCTGCATTCAGATTATTAATCTCGATGACGGTGAGAACTCTACAACTCAGTTTACCTCCACGCAAAAGCAGCAACTCAACTTGGCCATCAAGTTCCTGAAAGCCAATAAAGATCTCCATGCCAATATCGACGCCCATACATTTTCTGTGAATTCGCGAAAACTAGAGAAGTCAAAGACGGATCAGATGCTCGACACCCTCGATGAATATCTCAAGTCCCAAAACATCGACGTCGCTCGTTTCCATATGAGCTCCTACGGCGCCCAAGATCCCCGCTTTGAACCTTCGGAATTGACCGTCAATCACCGCCTGGAGATCAGTTACTACACTCCCCAGCCCGAAACACCGATCGAATAACCCATTTAAACCATACGTCGCTGAGCCCGCATCTTGACTTTGGATGCGGCTTTTACAATGATCTTTGTATGAAGAAATACCTTATTTTGTTGGCGCTCGGTGGATTTGTCATTTGTCTGGATCAACTCACAAAAATCTATATCCACACCCAATTTCAGCATGGCGAATCGATCTCGGTCATTCATAATTTTTTTAACATCACTTATGTGCGTAATCCGGGCGCCGCTTTTGGTTTTTTAAGAGACGCCCACGAAACTCTTCGTACCCTCTTTTTTCTTTCCGTTCCGCCGATCGCCGCTCTCATTATTGTATTTATGATTCGCTCCACCCCAATGAGCGACTTACTCACCATTATTTCTTTATCGCTCATCTTTGGTGGCGCCATCGGAAACTATATCGATCGCCTCTGGCACGGTTTTGTCGTCGACTTTTTGGACTTTCACTACAAAGGCATGTGGTCTTATCCCGCGTTTAATGTGGCAGATATCGCCATCGTCACGGGGATCTGTTTAATGCTTTTGATGGAAGTGATGCGCGCGCTGAACGAAAAGAAAATGAAGAAGGCGTAAGTGACCGTCATCGCGGGTCCATTACCTATTATTGAATTAGGTTCGACCATCCTTCCCACCTATCAAATTTTTATAAGCTTAATACTCACGGGCTTGGTCTTGTGGTCCTATTATCGAGCCGATCAAAAAATGCTATCGATCTCAACCACTCTGGATGTCTTTATGGTGGCGTTGGTGTGTGGCGGTCTTGGAGCGCGCGGGCTTCATGTGATTTACGAAGAACCCTCGTACTATATTGAAAATCCCCTGCGTGTTTTCTTTTTTTGGAATGGCGGATTCGTTTACTGGGGTGGGTTTATTGGTGCTTTCATTGGCGGAGCGCTCACCCTCCGTCACAAGAAAGAATCCTTTAAACACTGGCTGGACTTTTTCGCACCGGTGGCTTCCCTCGGCTACGCCTTAGGACGACTGGTCTGTTTTTTAGTGGGTTGCTGTTACGGTCGGTATTGCGATTTACCCTGGGCCTACGGATTCCAAGAGTACAGCGATACAACGGGGATTCATATTTCTTATCGGCATCCCACCCAGTTGTACGCCGCCGGGCTTGAGCTCGGATTACTCTTGATTATTTTAGGGATCGAAAAATCACAACGCTGGAAGAACTCTCCCGGTCGATTATTTGCTCTCTGGTTATTACTGCATTCTATGTGTCGACTAGTCGTTGAGTTCTTTAGAGATGATGACCGCGGACCGATCATCGGTTCTCTCAGTATATCCAGTTGGATTTGTCTCATAATGATACTTTTGGTTTCTCTCTACTTTATAAAGGTGAGATCCTCGGCTAACGCTCAGGATCTGTCGAATTAGATTACAGCTGTTCAATCCAAAAACTCCCTCAAACCCAACACCCCTCTCCATCTCAAATCTATTCGTCGAACGGCTATGGCACAGCTCGTGTATATAGAGATAGTAGATAATGTCCAGGGGGGAATTTATGAAATATCTAACGCTTTTACTATTAATCTTTGGTGTGGCGGCCACTGGCTGCTCTAAAAAGAAAAAGAACGGTACCGTACCGACCAACTATTACCAGGGTTATATCCCAGCAGGGTTTGTAACACCGGCGAATGGTTATTTTTTCCAAGGTCAAAATGTGATTTTGGACGAAACAGAATATAAACTCTTCTTAGAAGAGGCTCATGACTTCGCCAACTACGAAGACGACGAGCTCGATGACTATCTCAACTATTTAGCAGACGAACCTGCTTACCTCGAAGTTCGTTTTACAAGTAACACGACGGCCGAGGGCATTTGGCATGCTGGGGTCTATCAGATCTCTAACAACCAATTGGCTTCAGAAATCGCAATCCCATTTACGGCTACGGTTTCTCCACACGCTAACGGTCAGTTATTAATTAACGCCGGAAGTTTGCAGTTCATCACCACCGGCGGAGTTAACAACTGGCATGCCTTCTACGAGGGTAACGAGTTTGCCTCCGCAGTTGTTCGCTAAAATTATAAGTTCCATTTAAGAATTCAGTTTTCGATACCCCCCTTGTACCCTGCAGAGTTTTTCTGCAGGGTTTTTTCGCACTTTGCAGGGTCGACTGTACTAACTCCCAAGACGCGACACTTCTAAGACACAGGTTCTATGTTTTTTTGTAGAAATTACCTTGACCGCGCGAACAAAAATCTATTGAATCTGCCTAAGCAATACAAATGCTACCAACGATAACAACATGACTGACATAAAAAGGAGTCAAAAATGAACAAAGCAGAACTCATCGAAAAAGTAGCGAATGATGTTGAGTGCACAAAGGCACAAGCAGAACGTCTTCTCGATGCAACTCTCGACATCATCAAAAAATCTGTAAAAAAAGGTGACGAAGTGAAGCTTGTTGGTTTTGGAACATTCGCAAAAGCGAAAAGAAAAGCTCGTAAAGGCCGTAATCCTCAAACTGGTTCTGAAATCAAAATTCCTGCAGCTTGGTATCCTAAATTCCGCCCAGGCCAAGAATTCAAAACTCTCGTAAAATAATTTCTAGAGGAAATTATAAACTCAAAAAGCCAGCTTGAAGCTGGCTTTTTTCTTTTTAACCCCTACCGCAACAAATCTTTATCCACTTCATTCCCTGGAAGTTGACTTTCCAACGCGAGACGCTGAATCGCCTTCTCCTGATGCTCTCTATGAGGAGGCTCCGTCGCACTAGCCACGGATTGGACGGTCACCTTAGGCTCTTCAGAGCTTTTAGGCTCCCGCTTGAGAATCACCTCTCGAGCATCATCAGGAAGTTCAATACCGGCTTCCATTAAAGCCGCTTTTGAGATTTCAATGGCCTTTGATTTGACTCTCAATGCACTCGATTTTTTAATATCAATCCAAAAAAAGACCTTAAGTACTATTGACGACGAACCCATACTTTCGGCGACGATGAGGGGTGGCGGCTCGGCCAGAATTTCTGGAATTTTCTTAAGCGCGTCGTAGATCACTTTTTCGGCCGCACTCAATGATTCGCTATATCCGATGCCGACGACAAAGTTGTAGCGCGTTTTGGGATTCGCCGTCGTATTGACCACGACCGACTGGATGACGATCGCATTAGGAATCAGAATCAAATTCCCATCACTGTCCATGACGGTCGTTCCACGCATATTTAAATTTTGAACCACACCCGTGTAACTTCCTACAGTGATCGTATCCCCTTTGGTGAATGGACTGCGGATGGCAAGCAGGACTCCCGAGAGAAAGTTCTCGGCAATCCCTTTAAAAGCAAAACCCATCACGATTCCCAGGATGCCCGTTCCACCAATAATGGTGGATGCCAAGCCCGAGAGCCCTAAGGTTGCAAGCACGATGTACATCATGATCGCATAAAGAGGCAAAAGACTGACGAAGCTGACCACGGAGACGAGAAAAGGATTACTGATATATCTTCCCCACAAAGTGCGATTGAATCGCCCGATAAATCCCGCCGAAAAAAAGAATATCACTAACAAAAGGAGTGCGAGGCCCAGGAGTGGAACTTTCTTTTTTGTGATCTCGATCAGGCGACGCATTTCCTGATTTACCGGAGTAAAGTCCGAAACGGCAGGTTCTTGCACTTTCGCTTTGTTGATCACGGCGAGGACACTGGGAAGTCGATCGGCCGTCGCCACCAGCCAGTCCAAATGAGTTTTATCTTTCACCGTTCCTTCAATGAAAACTAGGCCGTTATTGATTCGAATGGTCAGTTCTGGAAACCAGCCGGCTTCTTTGAGAATTCCGTTGAGAACCTCTTCCGTGGCCTGATCATCTTTGCTATTGGGAATTTTTCGAACTTTCGTAAGCTCCGGCTCGGATTTGGAGATGGGCTTTGCCAGTTCTTGAGTTTGCTCTTGAGCCAGAGATGTCCCGTGAAAGATCGCCGAAAAAGACACAAGAAAAAATGCCATCACGAAAAATTTGCTCATCCATCCACCTCGATTTGTCGAAAGCAATTTAAACCCGTCGTAAAAGCAATTAGCATGCCCCGCTCTGTTGATTAAAAAATCATATACACTATTGTCGGTAACATTGTATGGTGAGAATCGAACCATTACGCCACTATAGAGGGCATTTTTCCACGAAGAGCTCGAGGTGATATTATGAATTTTGCCAATGTTATTATTGAATACGTCAATGCCATCGTTGGATCGATCTTCTTCTTTAACACCCTTTTTTTCTTAGAAGGTTATGACCTCCCCCTCGTCGTTGTCTGGCTGGGTATTGGTTCTCTCTATTTTACTTTTAAATATAAATTCGTTTGCGTTCGATGCTTTAAACACGCCATCGACTTAACTCGCGGAGCATATGATAAAAAAGGTTCCGAAGGTGAAGTCAGTCACTACTCGGCGCTAGCTACGGCGCTCGCCGCAACTCTCGGATTGGGAAATATTGCGGGCGTGGCCATTGCCATCGCTACGGGCGGACCGGGCGCCACTTTTTGGATGGTCGTCGCAGGATTTTTAGGAATGACGGCCAAATTTGTCGAGTGTAGTTTGGCTCAAATCTATCGCGAAAGTCGCCCTGATGGTCACATGATGGGTGGAGCGATGCTCTATTTAGAAAAAGGTCTCGAGGAAAAAGGTTTAAAGTCTTTAGGGAAATATTTAGCAATTATCTTTTCTGTCATTTGCGTATTTGCATCCATGGGTGGTGGAGGAGCATTCCAGGTCAATCAATCCATGCTCACTATTTCGCAAGTTTTTCCATTTTTTAATGACTACGGATGGCTCTACGGATTGATCATGACCTCTCTCGTTGGACTTGTGATCATCGGCGGAATTAAAAGTATTGCGAATGTCGCAAACAAAGTCGTGCCCTTTATGTGTATCTTGTTTATTTGCATGATGACCTACGTTTTAATCTACTATTCCGAGCGGATACCTTGGGCTTTAAACACGATCATTAGTGAAGCGTTTAGCCCGAACGCCATCTATGGTGGATTTTTGGGAGTCTTGGTGATCGGTTTTCGTAGAGCCGCTTTCTCCAACGAAGCCGGCGTTGGATCGGCCGCGATCGTTCATTCGGCCTCCAAAACGGAGCATCCGATTCAGGAGGGAATTGTTTCCATCTTAGAGCCATTTATCGACACCGTGGTGATGTGCACGTTCACCGCCGTGGTGATTGTCGTGACGCGCGCTTATGACAATCCGGATTACATTGATCTCATTCACGCAAAAAACGGTGCAGGAATTACTTCTAAAGCTTTTGGACAAGCCCACTACTCCTTCCCCTGGATATTGTGCTTAGTGGTTTTTCTCTTCGCTTACGCAACTGTAATCGCTTGGTCTTACTATGGCGAAAGGTGCTTTACTTATCTCTTTGGTGAAAAGTACTCCATGGTTTACAAGATTTTATTTTGTATTGTGATCTTTATGGGTTCCATCACCACTTCCACCAACATTATGGAGTTTGGTGACCTGATGATTTTAGGGATGGCATTTCCGAACGTCATCGGATGCTTTTTATTGCGTGATAAAGTTCGCATTAAGCTAGAAGAGTATTTGGACCTTCTCAAGTCCGGAAAAATCGCGAAAGTAAAATAGGCACAGTTGCAGTTGATGATGTTCTCTTTGAAGACAATGCGATAACCACAAAATGAACTAAAAAAATCTGAAACTCACAAAACTATAGACTTTTCCCTAAAGAATTAGAAAATAGAGGTATCTAAGAATGGATACCTTTAGCAGCAAGGATGGGTGTATGGGTAAAGAGCATCGTAAGTTACGGAATCTCGTTGTTCGGCCCGAGCAACAGCTCAAAATGGCCACATGGATTGCCATCGGATTTATTACAATTCTTTTAACTCTTTTTATCGCAAACCTTTATCTGGTGATCGACAAAATTCATACCCTTGGTATTGTCTATCAACTCGATTCCGAAATGATTTCCGCCGCAACGACATCGATCATCGAAAGTCATTTCATCATAGGTGTTCTGATTATTGTCCTGGCGCTTCTGATCTTCGTTTTCTCTATTCAAATGAGCCATAAAATTTTTGGGCCCGTCGTAGCGATCCAGACTCTGATCGACGACCTCAAACAAGGGAAATACGGATCGCAGCGAACTCTCCGCAAGGGGGATCACTTGGTGGAGATCATGGATAATTTAAACCAACTTTCAAAAAATTTAGAATCTAAAAACGGAGGCCCTCGTGGATAAGGTGAGTCTAACAATTATCGCATTTATCCTGGGAGCCGGAGGTTTTGGCGGATACAAGTTTTATAAGAGCATGAGCGAATCCAAAAACCTCGTCGAGTTTCGCAGCCAAGCCGACAACTTTACCGAGGAAGTCAGAGCTCATCTCACCCAAACAGCCGCCTGCACCGAAACATTGAAAAACGTAAAACTCGGAATCAATGCCTCGACAAACTTAATCGATATCCGAAATACTGACGGCAGCACCAAATACGTGATCAATGCGCCTTACGCGAACAACTCTTTTTCTATCTCGAAGATGGGCTTTGTCTACAATCCTGGAGACAACACCAGCTCATCCAACTCCGGTCAGGGATCTTTAGTGTTTCAACTCAAGGCCAATAAAAGCGTCATGGGTAATGCCACTCTTCCTCCGCGAGTTATCGGTATTCGTATCAACAAAAACCAAGAAGGGACTCTCGGAAGCTGCGTGGCCCTCTCGCGAATGACGGATGGCATTTGGCAACGCTCGTCGAGCATCACGGATATCTACTACAGCGGTGGAAAAGTGGCCCTTAATACTTTAGTGCCTGCAGCAGATTTACATGTGAATAATCCCTCGGGCCCATCCAATTTATTAATTAGCGGGAACGCCGACGATAGCAAAACATGGTCTGCTCTCTATCTCGGCGACAATCAAGGCTCTCTCATCAAAAACTCTTGGATGCTTGGGCATAAAAAAGAAAGCGGAACGCCTCTTGAGGAATCCTTTCAAATTGTAAGGCACTATTCTGACACCACCACTCCCGCGGACGATAAGACTGTAGCCATCTCGATCACTAAAGAGCCTCACTTCCATGTGGGAATTGGCACAACAGAACCGAAAGCGCGACTGGAGGTGAGTGGAGAAATTCGCCTCGCTGGCGCTGCGGTCCTGCCCTGCTCGACCGTCACCGAAGGGGCTTTTCGCTATAACTCCACATTAAAAAATATGGAATTCTGCGACGGCACCGAATGGAAAAGCTTCTCGGCCGGAACGACCTGTCCCCCAGGAACACGCCAAACCACACCAACATCCAATGGGGGTTGGGTTTGCTCGACGTAAGATGATCCACCGAAATAAAAAAATAGGATACTCCGTAGTAGCGACTCTTTTTATTACTATTTCCCTGCTCGCTATGCTCGAGTGCCTTGCTTACGTAATATTAAAACAAAATCCAGACCAGACGTTTTTCAAAAGAAAAGTTTTGAAAGAAAGATTTAATTTTTATATCGAAAAATATCCATTCCTTAAAATGCGAGCAACTGATCCTCTATTTGTTCAATATCGTCAACTCGAATACAAGAGTAAAGATATCGCATACTTTAACGCCCAAGGGATACTCGCCTATGAGCCCAATCAAAACGTAACATCTACAGTCGGATTTGCCGATACAAAAGACCCCGTATATTATATCCAAGAGTCTACTGACTCTCGTGGTCGTCGGTTGACCCATCCTCGGGATCTCGACACCACTCACCGAAAAAAGCATCTGCTCGTTCTAGGATGTTCCTTCACTTGGGGAGACTGGTTAGCCGATAAAGAGACTCTACCTTGGCTATTAAATGAAAGACAAGATACGTTCAATGTCTACAATTTGGGAGGCTCAGGCCATTCCCCTGCTGATATCGCCGCACGAATTGATTTCGATCACTTGTTTGAAAACGTTCAACCAATCGGCGGCAGAGCAATCTATGTCTTTTACTTCGATCACATCCGACGTTTCTTCGGAACTATGAGAAAGCTCCACGCCGGGAGCACACGTGCATATTACGAAGAGGTCTCTCCCCATCAATTCATCTTTAAAGGAATTCATCGCGATCATAAGCCGATCCAAGCACTTATAGCACCTCTTTTGACTCAATCAAATTTGGCCCAACTTCTCGAAATCGACTTCCCTCCAATCACCTCGAGCAAGTACCATATATTTGCTAGGTTCATTAAAACTCTCGAACAGCGATATCACCGCAAATTTGGATCCGATAATCTATTTTCGATTGTGCTATACCCGAATCCGGTCGCCAGTATTGACTATCGTGAGCTCAAGGATGCTTTTAAAGCAGAAGGTCTCAACGTCATCGATTATTCTAGCTTCAGAATCTTTCGATTTTTTGAAGGCCCCGCCTCGCTCGCAGACGGGCATCCCACAGGCGCTGCGAACAAAGTTTTAGCGGACATGATCATCCAAGATCTGTTAAAATAAAATCTCGGCTATCTTTCGATAATACAGGTGTTTTTTATACAATTTGCTGGCGGCAACTTTGCTTCTTCTGGACGACTGACCGGGCAATCCGAACTCTTGTATTTTTTCTGAATGTTTTCCTCTAAAAACTGATCGGCTTCGGAGCTGAATTCTCTGTTCACCGCGTAGGAGTCACAAAAGCCCGCTTTGGTCACACAATCATCATCTTTCGCGCAGGAAAACCAAGTCACGTCGGCACCAAAGTGATAAAGATAGTTTAAGTCCAAGGTCGAATTGATTCGAATCAGAGAATTTACATGGGTGAAAACTTTATTTTCTTTTCGATTTAACACCGACATCACCGCTTTCACATTACTTCGTGTTAAAAATACCCCTTCCACAGTAATATGAGAGTAGTTGAGGTTTTTAAGTTGATGGAAACTTTTCATTTCCTCCGCGGAGTACTCAATGAGTCTGTTCGTCTCCGCAACAGCATCTGAAGTGCAAGTTTCAAAATCTTTATTTTTTGCCGAATCTTTTTTATGGAACTCGTTTTTATAATTTACAGCCATCAGTTTGGAGCCAGACTCAACGATCTCGTAACTAAATCCTAACGGGAGAGTTTGCTTCTTGTTGGCCTCATGGGAGATCACACAGTTAATGATCTGAGGAACCAAAACAATGGCCAGTTTCCCTGGAGGAACATAAGGCTCAAGAATCGATTTCACCATTTGTTTTTGAGTCGCCGCGCAGGAAACTATCAAACTAAACAATAGAGCTGAGACAAGACCACGAAATAAATATCCTTGGGATTCGGCATGAGGCATTCGCCAAGTATGGAATTCCTAACTTGTTAAATCAAGGTCCGGCACACTTCGTCTGGAAACTTTTCGGGCTTTCGCTCGAGATTTTACGCGATCCTTGTCCCTAATGTTATTTAACTTTTCGAGGAGAAGGTCCGAGATCAGGGCGAGGGCTCTGTAGAGATTGGCATCCGCTTTGACGATTTTAACACCGGAGTATCTGCCCCTGGGTATGTACAAAGTCACGCGAAAGACATCCGGCCCACTTTGTCGAGGGGAGTTTTGCATTTCTAACGTGACACTCAGATCTTTTGGAGCGAGCAACGGGAATTTTTCACAGACCGGCAACAAGCGGTCGCTGACGGCACTATTTGCAAGCTCCGATTTTTCTAAATTTTTGTAATGGATTTTCATCACGATCACCTCCCAAAAACTTCATCCACCTTACCTTCAAAGTCTCCCTTTTTTAAAATGGATAAAAATACTCGATTGCAGTGCTTTAATCTATATAACGAAGGAGTCCCGCAATTTTGCAGCGAGATGGTTTTCGATCTTTCGATTTGCGGTCACTAAAAACAGCTCCTCATAAACCCCATCCAGTTTACCAATTTCGATCAATTCACCTCGCAGAAGCTGATTCGTCACCGTGTGCGAGGCCGCGGCAATCACTCCCATTTCGTTGACCGCCATCAGTTTCTTAATCGCGATATCTTGGCTTTCGACAACTATGTTCAAAGAGAGTTGGTTGACCTTCGCCCAGTGCTCAATACTTTGCCTGAGTTGACTATCGTAGGTTGGCAATATCATATGCGTCTCTGAAAGCGATTGAGGATAATTCTTACGAAGATGCTTAAATTTAGGAGCAGAATAGAACGCGACATGTTTTTTCGCAATGGACTTCACGTAGAGCCCTACCGCTTCGATACCTTGGGGTAGAAAGTTGGTTACGAACAGGTCAATCTTGTGAGAGAGGAGACCGTTGAGTAAATCCTCGGACTTCCCCTCAAGCAATGTAATCTGACAGGGAGAAATCGATTGGGCCTTCTTTACCATTTGCATTACAATTTGCTTAGGTATGCTGTCGAGCGCAGCAATCTGAAGGGTCGGGCGATGAGGCTTCCGCCCGTCATTGAGGACCTCCAACATCTCCGAGCCCATCCGGAAAATCTGTTTAGAGTATTCGAGAGCAATTTTACCATGCTCTGTGAGTGTGAGTTTTTTATGCCGGCGCTCAAACAGCTGGAAACCAATGACATCCTCAAACTGCTTCAGTTGGGCGGACAAGGTGGGCTGACCCACTCTTAACTTTTCCGCCGCTTTAGAGACAGAGCCCTCCTCGGCGATCGTCTTGAAATAAAACAAGTGATGATAGTTGATCCAAGAATTCATAGCGCACCTCAACTCCTTTTATCAGAGCTGGCTTATATTACATTCGCCATTCTACTGGTTGCAAGTTTGAAACGACTGAATGTCCCGAATATCGCTTAATACGATGGGAGCCTTCGTATTTATGCATTTCTCACTTTTTTGAATCCTCCGATAAGGTAATAGGGGTGAAACAATAAGGGAGTTCAAATGAGAAAATCTAAAAACCAATTCAGCGATATTTTTGATTCCGAACAAGGGATACATATCTCTATTTTTATGCCGCGACCAAAAAGTATTCTTCAATGCAAAGAGCAACTTCGAGAGCACCTCGACACCTGCCAAAACCAAATTGGAGAGGAAATACCGCCCACGGAGCTGGATCATCTTTTACGACCTATCAAAAATCTTTTTGATAACCCACAGCTCTTGATGTCGGTGAAGGATCATATTGGCATCTTTCGCTCCGCAAACATGATGAGAATCGTCAGCGTTCCTACCTCCACACTTCCCTACTGCCATATCGCGGAAACTTTTCATGTAAAGCCCCTCTTTGAGGCTCTGAATAGCGATTTTGATTATATCTTCTTTGGCTCCGACAACGCCCGCGGGTATCTCTATGTTGGAAACAAGAATGGATATAATTTGGTGGAAGAGTACATCTACCAAACTCAGGAACGCTTTATGTTTGATCCGGATGCTTCAAGTTCGGGCGCCAAAAAAGTCCAGTTCCAGCAATCGAAGCGAGTTTTAAAATGGGTTTGCGACAAGATTAAAGAGATGGATGTCGAGCGAGAGCACACGCTGTTTCTCTGTGCGCCAGCGAAACATCGCAAATTTTTAAAATCTCAATTGAAAGATCACGACTTGTATCCGATGGCCATCTCCGACCGATTCAACTTAAAAAGAGAAACCGTCGCGCACAAGACCATTCGCGATATTATGATCATTGATACTCAGATTAACCACAACTTTTTATTGAGCGAGATCGCGAATGTCAAAGATCCGTCTTGCGTGTCTTACGACCTTATGGAGATCTCACAAGCGGCAAGGCACGGTTACGTCGAAAGACTCATCGTCGCCTCAGATGTTAAAATCTTTGGACGCGTCGATTTTGCAAAGTCGCTGATTTATGTTCATGATAAAGATACCGATCACACCGATGACGATATTCTCGACGACATCGCGCAAAAGGTGCACGCCACCCGCGGAGACGTTCTCGTCGTCCCTAGAGATCTCATTCCGAACAATCATCCGGTGGTGGCTGTGATTCAGTGGCCTTCGACACTGGATAAAATGGGGCCCGACGTTATTGAAGATCATCTTTAAACGCACAATGGGACGGAGCTAAAAGTACCACTCGAGGCGTCCGTTCCCACCCTCCCAAGAGAATGAATCCACGTCACCACTGGCGGTGAGGTGTAAATGACAAAACTCACTCCATGCAATGGTGTAGCGTGCATTGAGTCGGTGCTCTTGGTATTTCACCAAATCTGTCGGCGGAAAGAGAGCCCCTTCTCCGCTCATCCGATAAAGGGTGACTTCGTACCCGAGGCGCCATTCGTCTTTATCTCTAAAGGCATTGAGGGAACGGTACCAAACATGAGGCAGGATAAATTGCTGATTGAGAGTCTCCGAATTATGCTCCCATCGTCGCACATGGCCAGCCACACCGTAAATCCACGACGAACGCTCGTTCTGTAAAAGTAAATCCAAGCCTCGACGGGTCCAAATCCCTTGATCCGCGCTCGAGCTCAAGGGATCGATGAGGCCTTCCGTCCGAGATACATATCTCACGTCGAAGTTGATAATACGCTCTTGACCGAAGCGACCTCGAAGTCCCAGGCGAGATTCCTTATACTCATAGCGTGTGTTCCGATCGTCATGAACACGAATTAATGGACTTTGCAAAGTCCCATAATATTCGACGAAATTTTCCTCGGTGGTGTGAAGCCACCGACCAACGAATCCGTATTGGGTGGAAGACTTTAGATCTCGCTCGGACTCCTCTGTGCGAAGCGTGAAAGATGGATCAATCAGTGTCGTAAACAGGCGCAAGGTGTGACCCTCATCCACCGCGACCTCCACGGCTGCACCAAAATCATTATATTTCTTTGCACCACTCAGCTGGGTATAACCAATCAGTTGAATGCCGTTCGTCATTTTGAAGCTGGCCTCTAACACCAAATTTTTAAGCTGCTCTTCTAAATTATCGTTACCGAGATAGACCAGTTGAACCCGAACTCCATCGCTCACCTGCTGCTGGATCTTTAAACGATGGAGAGTGGAAAATCGACTGCGACTCAAACTCCCCACGTTAAAGAAGAAGGCTCTCTCGCTTTTAAGAAAGCCGTATTCGCTCTGCATATCGTTTCGGTACGCGAGAATATCCGAAAAGTATTCGGAATCGATACGACGAGATGTCGAAACTTCCGTCGTCTCTTCCTCCGAGAAAAAGTTGTATTCGGGCATTGTGCCATAGGCGGAGGACAATGCCGACAGTAGAAAAAGACACAGAGCGATCATCGCACGAATCTCGGGCTAAGGCTGGCGAAGAGAGGGGCAGCGTTTGGCATCTTTCACCGGTTTCAATTCCGCGTTTTCTTTGAGGGATCCATTAGATTCGTTAATGGTCAAATGCTGTTCCGTACACTCCTGCAAGGAGAGATCAATATGTTTAATCTTCGTCCCGGTGAGACTGTCTACAATATCTAAATCGTGACGTCCTGGAGGAAGCCACTCACCGATATCATTGAGCCTTGCAATTTCAATTTGACGATTGTCGAGATAGACCGAACGATTGGCATTCGCTTGCGGGCGGTAATGCAAAAAGAAGTGGGATCGATCCATCAAGTGGGGATCACGAGAGTCTGTGAGCTGTGGAGAGAGTTGGCAGCGGAGAGTGCATAGGCCCACAACGACAGTGAGGACTATAAGATTTACGGTTTTCAATGGAACTCCTTGAGGTCAAAACGATTCATTACACCGGCAACTATAGCGCAAAAAGAGCCCAGCTAAAATAGATAATTAAAAGATAATGTTCGCGTAGTGTCTTATTTCCGAAACCGTTTTTTTCAATGAGTTCAGAGGCTGGCTTGATGCTCAAACTCAAGCTTTTTGCGTTCCGCGCTGACAAATGGGAGTGAACTTGAATACTCGGGAATTTCTAGAATTACGGTAGCGCCTTTTCCGTATTCACTTTCAATTCGAATACGGCCGCCCATTTCATCCAATGATGTTTTGGCCGAGTAGAGCCCAAGTCCCGTGGAACTCTCCCCGCCCGTGGGCTTTGCCGAAAGTTCCGCATGAGGGAGAAACACCTTTTGGAGATCCTCTTTGCTAAACCCAGGACCCTCATCCTGAATTTCGACGATCAATTGCCCACGATGAGATCGGCTCGACATTCGAATCGAGGAAAACCGTGGAGAAAACTTAATCGCGTTACTCAAAATATTCATTATGACATCTCTCAACTTCAGCGGATCGGCCCTCACCAAACCCACTGATTCTGATGATTTAAACTCGATAGACTGGCCCTTCTTTATTGCGAGAGGACTGAGAAGAAGTTGAACCTCTCGAAGAACGCTGTTCAATTCAACCACGCATTGAGTGCTTTGATTCTCGTGGAGCTCGCTCAGCAAACTGGTCACCAAAGACAACGTCGTGTTAGAAACCCTTTGGATCACTTGAGTCGCCTCGATCACCGAATGGCGATTGGCGGGATCACTGGCGACAAGTTCAGCAAATCCACTAATGGTCCCCAAGGGATTTTTGAGATCGTGAACGATTCGTTTAATTTTCGATTCGTTTCTCTGTGCGATCTCGCGAAGTTGGCTGTTGGCTTTTTCAAAATTTAAGAGCGTAATACCCAAAGTGTGATTCAGGGTTGTCGCTCGACGCCGCTCGTAGAAGAAAAGCGACATAAATATAAGAACCATAAAAATATCCAGAGAATTCAAAAAGAGCAACTTATGAGACACGCCGGAGTTTGCGAGGCCGTCTTCTCGACCGAGATTAGAAATTTTTCGAGTCTCCGCCATAATGAGCCGATCGGTCGTCTGGATCAGCTTATCGATATCTTCGGTGCGGCTCACTTGAGAGCACTGGGTAACAAGTTCGGAAGTGAGCTCGGTGCCGTCTCCCGACAGCTCCAGCTGAGTCTTGAGATCCTCGAATTCCCGCCCCAGCGAACACCGACTCATATCGGCGTGGCGCGCATCAAAAAGGGCTTCTCTAAGGCGGTATACCGAATCGAGATTCTGCTGAGAGAGAGGAATTTGTCGACTGGTCTCTTTCGCAAGCTCACTGTCTTTATAAAGAAAGTAATCACTGGCGATATTGACCAATATAAAAAGACCGACAGTAACGTAGATGACACTTCTTAACATGCAAGACCTCCGGGAAAGAGGGTTTCTTTTAAGAAAACGGGGGAACTCCCTTCGAATTTATTCGTGTCGTTAAATTTTCGCTACGTGAATCATCTCAAGAAACACTCTCCGCCGCTGAATGGTCTAAAATTTCCCTCAAACGACACCGCGCTCTAGACCAAGGCACAGCTAGAATTGAACGTCCCTAAAACACCGAGGTTAAATTTTCACCTATTAAAACTGTTGGGGATACCCGCCTTTATACTCCCCGGGTTTTAGATAAAGCCTGTCATAAATGTCATATTTATCGTTTTCCAGTTTTGTAACAACAGCCCAGCTCAGAGCCAGAAAAATGAGGAGCAGAAGCAATATTGCAGCTAGTATTTTAAAGCGATGCTTCTTAAAAAATTTAATCTTATAAAATCCGACGCAAGTTTACATCTGCCTTCACTTCTCCTAGGACATTGTAATCCATGCGTCGGACTATTGTACCATCCATCGGTTTCACCATCAAACGAGGAGATCCTAAGTGATCGGCTATGATATGGTCCTTTGTTCCTCCGGTAATCATGTAATCTGGAACATTGATTCGGGTGGCGTATATAAACTCTTTAGCTAAAGTACCAGCAGTGTTGTTCACATAAGCCGCGATGCGGAGTTGATCCTCATACACTGCTCGCCACGGTAAAGTGCTACCAATGCTCTTTGTGACTCTTCGATCTAATCCATCGTGATCAAAAGTGTGGACTGCGCCGCTTGGGAGTGTGGTCTGCTTTAAATTCCCCATGACGTCGTAGACAAAACTACTGCTCGGCGTTGGAGTCCATTGAATCCCAGTGAGGTAACCGTTCGTGTTATGGGTATATGTCCTAAAGTATAAGTTAAAATACGATCTTGATCATCGTAGGTCGCTGTGAATGCGACCCCATCGATTGTACCACCGGTGCGACTACTGTTACTATCGTAAGTAAACGTTGTTGTGATCAAACCATTCACAGACACTTGACTCGATGTGAATCGGAAAGACTGGTCGTACTTTTGCTATTTAAAAATTCTGAGGATCTCGCGATTGGACTCCGTTAAGGATAATAATCTATTTCGATATCAAGTCCCAAGCTGCCTATTACTGCTGTTTGTTTTTTATCTATAGAAAGTACAGGTCTAAATTCATCTTTAATGTGCACAACTACAACAAGTGCACCTTTTGATTTCTTTAAAGCATTTTTAATTTTAATATGACGTGGAATCATTTTAAATATCTTTTCAATATGCTTATTAAGTTCAGCGGATTTTAAGTTAGTTTTCTGCGAGTGCCAGCCGTTGTATTTTCTAAGTCTTGACCCAAACTCTACCTTGTCACCCTTAAGATAATCTTTAGAAGGCTTATGCTTTAATATTTTAGTAATTTCTTCCGGCTCAAACTTAAAATCGTAGAGCTTAATATATACGTACATGTTATTTATTTTATTCATGTCTTCGCGCCCTTAATTATGTCGTTGATATAAAGAATTCGAATACTGTCAGCTATTCTGCAATAACACTACTAGGTTTTTGGCTTTCTCGATACTTAGAGCAACCATAATAAGTTCCTGCAGCACAAATCAAACCCACAAATGACCAAATCAAAATTTTTTTAGAAGGCGATAATTTGTTAATTTTTAACCTCTCTGTTTATAATTATTAACTTAATCATCACTTACGCCCCACGTCTAGCGGGATGCTGCGGAGGTGAAATTAAATCTAAAGGATGCTTAGTATCTCCTCCTGCTGGTCTTGGACGAAATGGCATACATTTTTGTAAATCTTGCGGACCCAGTTTATCATTTAAAAAATCATTAACGTTATTGCTATTGTTATTTTCCACTTCTGAAACAGTTGGTGGACCAAAAAGCATGTCATAGCCAGCCATAGCACCACCGACAATCGCCCCTCCCACAACAGCAACTACAGGTAATAAAACTGCAGCTCGACCTTGAGGATCAATAAAATTCACAGGGTCACTGAGCACATAGCCATAAAGGTTTACATCTCCACCATCAAATCTAATCGGATCCTTCGTAGTCCATCGCCCAGTGTTGCGTGGATCGTAATCTCTCGCTCCAAATCTCACTAACTGCACACCAGGCTCGTAAATACCTCCGGCAAATCCAAAGGGCTGAAAGCTTGGATTAGTATCTGCTTTTACTTCACCCAACACGTTGTAATCCATGCGTTGGGCTATTGTACCATCCGTGGTTTTTACCATCAATCGCGGGGATCCTAGATGATCCGTTACGATACGGTACTTAACTCCTCCGCTAATCATGTAATCTGGGACATTCAATCTCGTTGCGTACACAAATTCTTTCGCTAAAATGCCCGCGGTGTTATTTACATAAGCTGCAATTCTAAGATTGTTTTCGTAAACTGCACGCCATTGGAGCGTCCCTCCGATACTTTTTGTAACCCTACGGTCTAGTCCATCGTGATCAAACGTATGGACTGCTCCACTCGTTAAGGTGGTTTGCTTTAAATTCCCCATGGCATCGTAGACAAAACTACTGCTTGTAGATGGTGTCCACTGGATCCCCGTTAAATACCCATTCGTGTTGTGGGTATAGGTTCTGGAGTTATAAGTGAGGATACGATCTTGGTCATCGTAGGTCGCGCTGAATGCGACACTATCGATTGTACCGCTCGTGCGGTTACTGTTATTATCGTAAGTAAACGTTGTTGTTGTGGACCCATTTACAGACATTGCTGTTAGTCGGCCGGCTGAATCGTAGGAGTAGACGTAATTTGTCGTAGTACCTAATACGTTCTCGCTTTTCCCGATAATGCGGCTCGTGACATCTCTCGTCAAAGCATAGCTATAAAGCACCGTGCTGGTCGGAGTATAGGTGGCCGTGTAAGTCGAGAGATTTCCGTTTGCATCATATGTTCTCGTATCGGTGATATTACCAATCGTCGTTGTGCTTAAGCGGCCCGATGGATAGCTATAAGTAAGAGCTAGATCTCCGACTTGGGATAATTCGTCGTCATCATTATATGAATAATTTATTGTGGACGCGCCACTCGAAGAACTTGGCTGCGTGATCCGAGAGCTAATTCTGTGCTCACTGTCAAAAGTGAAGGCCACTTTTCCAAAGAGATAGTTGTCGGAATTTCTTCGTTGCTCGTCATCTTTTACTCCGTGGCCGTAATAATCGAAAACTGAGGCTGGTCCGTTCGGCGATACGATTTTTTCTAGCTGTTTCGTTGTCGAATCGTATTGGTAAACGTAATTTCCTGCAGCGATGGTTTTTGTGGCTAGTTTTCCCGTCGTTGAATTGTATGAGAACCCGATCGTGGTGGAGTTAGGTAATGTAATTAACGTCACTTTTTTATCACCGTTGTAGGTGTACGTCGTGTTCTTCGGGATGCTTACGCCGATGGAGGGGGGATGATAGTCACTAAGCTCTTCGTAGGCGTTATATAAAAATGCGTGAGCCGGGCGGCCTGGCGGGGTAATACTCGCTAACTCTCCATTGGCGTTATATGTTTTGCTGATCACACGGGAATCTGGCAGCGTAATAGAGGTTACGCGTCCAGCAAGATCATAACCGAAGTAAGTAGTCTCGCTGAGCGCATTTGCAATCGAGGACAAGTATCCAGATCCATTGTACGTGTAGGTGAGGGAATTCTGGTTTAATCCCTGTTTTTTATTACTTAAGCGTCCATTGCCGTCATAGGTTTAGTCCCACGGCGTATCGGATCCCACCTGAAGACTTGCGAGTTGTTCGTTGGCATTTAACTCGGTCGTGACGATTGCCCCCTCAGGAGAGGTATCTGTGAAAGTCCGAGTGGCTTTGTCGAAAAAATTGGTCCATGTTTTGGAGTTTACCGTGCGAGTATTCGTTTCCGTAAAATACTGAAGCCATGGAGCGAATCGCGGATCGATGATACCCGTTGTCACACTCTGTCCATAGGTTGTGGATTTAATGTTAGATCCAATCGTATGAGTCTCGGAAGAAATGCGCTTTAATTGTCCGAAAAATCTCTCATCCCTGGCCACAGAATTAAACCTCGATTCGATGACGTTTGCGATACTTATGTCACCATCAGACTCCTCTACGTAATTAGTTGAAAATCCATCGGGTTCCACCGAATTACGATACAATGTTCCGCCGGAATGTGTGATGTAATGGTTTGTTTCTGTACCTAAATTAGATTCCTGAGAAACCGATCCAGATTTATCAGTTCCTGTTTTAGATAATTCCCACTTATTTCCCCCAAAACTCAAATCCTGTATCAGGCGGCCATTGCTATCGTACGAAAAAGTAGAAATTTGGCCGCCGGGTTTTGTAAAAGTTTCTAGGAGTTTTGTACCTGTTTTGTAAGTCAAAGAATAGATTTCCCCATTGGGATTAGTCACAGACAGTATTCTTCCCGTACCGCTGACCGCAACAGTAGTTGTTTGCCCGTAGGGAGCAACGATACTTATCAAGTTGCCTGATCCGTTATAATTTAACGTCGTTCGATTACCAAAAGTATCGTCAATGTAAATTAACTTATCACCGCTGTATGTGAATTGATATTTCAATACTCCTGTTAATGCGGATTTTGTACTCAAGTGCCTTCCGGAAAAGGTATCGAAAAAATATATCTCTTTTCCATCAGGACTAACTGATTCATGCTGTGTAATTAGCGGTGGAACAAAAGTAACACCGCGAATCTGGCGCATGACCTGGCTCTCACCGTCCCCTTTGAATAATTTCATATTCGATATTTGAAAATGATGTTGCGGGGAAATGGTCCAAAGATGCCTATTAAATTCAGGAATTGTACCTATGCCAGTATGATCTGTAGCGTAACTTGAAGTGTAGTCACTGGAATAGTTCAGAAAAAAATCAGTACCTACAATTGGAATGCGCTCAGAAAGAGTCTGCTTAGTGACTCCAATAATTGATCCCGCCTCTTTCACATCGCATTTTGCGCAGGGCTCGTGGACAAAAGTATTTAATGTGACATAGTAATTTTGAACACCGTTTGAACCGACTGTTTCTATGACCTGATACTCTAACGTACTTGGACCTAATGTAGTTGCATTAAATTCTGCATCTACGACGCAATGTAAGGTATTGCCTGTTGGCGGAGGAGCACTATTACCCGAACAGGAATCAGTTAAAATATTCCAACCCGCGGGCATCGGGCTCGTGTAAGTTGTTACCCCAAACCCCTCCGGATGAGCAGCGTTAAAGCCGTACTGTAGCACCACAGAGTCACCTAGATAGAGATCCACATCCGTAGTGCAATAATAATCGCTCCCGACACTCACACAACTTCTATCAACGGCTAAGTTCTGTCGTTTGCCATTTATGGTAGTTTTAATAATATCGACATCAGCAGTATTTGCTAATTGCCCGTAACTAAAAATTGGTGCAAAAAAAATATCAATAACAAATTTATAGTATTCATATGGGCTCCAGAAATATTATTTTAACATTTAAGACCTCAGCAGAATTCACTCAATACATATTCATGTAAAGTTAGAATTGAAAATCATAATAAATGTGGAATAAAAACTAGACTTATTTATGGTACTACTTTTGTTTATTACATTGATATGTCTAAAATTAAAGCATCGGACTTATTAAGTGCCGATGAATGATTTAGCAAATCCCAGATTTTTTGCTTTGCGCTACAAAAAGGCAACTGTCACCTATGATTTACGAAAAGGGAACTGTTACCTATAAATAAAAAAGGGGCTTGCGGCCCCTTTCTAGTTGAACTGTTTATCGCATCAACGATTATCGCTTAATGTTGATCACGTCGGCTAACATTTCGTCGGCGGTGGTGATCGACTTGGCGTTGGCTTGGAAGTTTCGCTGAGTCTTGATCATGTCTACGAATTCGCTGGCGAGATCGACTGTGGATCTCTCGAGCGCGCTCGCTAGAATTTGACCGCGTCCACCGTGAGACGCTGCACCGATGGCGGCTCCTCCCGATTCTCTGGATTCCTTCAACTTGTTATTACCCACTTTAAACAGAGCTTCGGGGTTTTCGAACTTCGCGACAGCGACCTGAGCTAAATCTTGGGCTTCCCCGTTACTGTAAGTCGCCGTGAGAACACCCTCGTCACTGAAAGAAACACCCGTTAAAGTTCCTGCACCCGCTCCGTCTTGAGACCAAGACATTAAATCCGACACGTGACCAAATTGTCTGACACCCTTGAGGCCCGTTCCGCCCGTGGCGATCGAGTCACCAAAGTTAAACGTGATGTCTTGGTTAGGAATAGCGCCGACGAAAGAGAAGTTCTTTTGATTTAACTTGTCCTCTTGAAGTTTACCTTCGGGAGTGAACGTCATTTCCCCTGAGGCCACTTCCGCGTAAGGAAGAGCAGGATCTGCACCCGCGATTTCCGAAGATTTTGCTAAAGCTTTATACTCCCACTGACCCTCAGCTTTCTTTACGAATGCAAGAGTGAGTAAATGCTTAGTCCCTTGGCTATCATGCACTTCTACACCCGTCGTAAAGTCTGCCGATTTGTAAGGATCCGCAAGATTGATCTGTTTATCAGGGCTTGCTGGCATACGAGAGTCCAAATTCATATCAAAGCGAACAAGCTTAGTTCCGCGCGCTGGAACTAAACTGCGAGGGATTTGCATATCCGTCATTTTATTTGTAAGTTCACCGGTATCATTAATCTCAAATCCTTTGAGTTTATAACCGTCTGTGGTCATCAAATATCCATCTTTATCAAAGTGGAATTCTCCGTTGCGAGTAAAAGAACGTCCTGTGGGCCCATCGACAACGAAGTAACCGTTCCCATTGATCGCAAGATCTGTATCGCGACCGGTATTATCGATATTCCCTTGAGCGAGGACCGGTGTCACCGAAGCCACCTTGGATCCGCGACCCACTTGCATCCCACTGTAAGCCCCGTGAATACTACGGCTCATCATATCCTGGAACTCGGCACGACTTGTTTTAAAACCGTTGGTCGACGCGTTCGCGATATTATCCGCAGTAACCCCTAAAGCTTGTCCGTTGGCCGCAAGGCCCGCTACCGCTGTTGTCATTGACGACGTGATTCCCATTTAACTCCCCCTCTTTTAACTTTCTATTATTTTATTTTTTTAATTCTTATTTAAGTTTTGTTGTTAAGTTTTTCGCATCAAAAGCCGCTAAGTCGATCGGGAGGTTTTGTTCTCCTCCCAAAATTGAAGGCGCACTCTTAGCCATTGGAGACGACGAAGGCGTTGCCATTCCTAAAGAACGTTTCGCCGGACCCGCTTTATCTACTCCCGCTTCCTTCATCTCAATTGTCTTTACATCTTTCAACGCAATCGCGCGCGCGCCCACCATTAAGATAGGCCCCTTGTCTGTAAAGTTCACACCCGTCACTTGCCCTTTAAACTGGGTGTTCACATTCACTTTCCCTTTGGTTTCCGAAGCGGCTTGCACAGAAACTTTGTAGTTTCCTGCGGGAAGAACTTTGTTCTCCTTATCGTTTCCGTCCCAACTGATTTTAACTGGGCCTTTTTGCTGATGATTGAGTTCCATCTCTTTGACAATGTTCCCATTAGGATCGGTGATCGAAATCTGAACCACATCAGCTTCATCGGCGAGATCAAAACTGATCTCGTGTTTTTTATCACCTTTGGCGCGATCAATCTTGCTACTGTCACCCGAAATATATTTACCCATGAGATCCAGCGACTGATACTGAGTATTACTCACCTGGTTTTTGTTCATGTCGGTGAGCACCTCTTTAATGTTCGACATTTGCTCCAAGGATGAGAATTGCGCTAACTGTGCCGCCATCTCGTGCTCTTTTAATGGATTCATCGGATCTTGATTTTTCACTTGAGTGAGCATCAGTTTAAAGAACGCATCCTTATCGAGCTTGGGATTTCCCTTTCCTTCGATAGCCCGACCCGTTTTGGTCATCTCGTTTCCAGAAATCTGGTTGGCGACTTCACCGACGCTGGGCTGATTGGAATTCTTTTTAGGAGCGCCCGCCTTCGCGGAATCTGCTGCTGCTGAAAAAGGCTGACTATTGACTTTCATTTTCTACTCCTTAAGCCACCACGTTCAAACGACCATTCCCTGCAGGACGCGTTTGAGCGGGATGAAGTCCTTGCGGACCATTCGCCGATGTTGGGAATCGTTCAAGTTCCATTCCCATAGTTTGTTGACGGAAAGCCTGGCGATCATCGCGGAACTGGCCGAGGAAGTTGCGCGCAAACTGCTGATCCATCTGATTTGGATTGTTGTTCTGCATATCTTTAAATGAGTCAGACACGTCGACTTTGACGGTTTCTATTTTTAAATTTTGGCCCTCTAAGGCCGTACGAATTTCTGAGAGATTGTTTTCGAGAGCGCGTTTGATTTCGGCATTATCAGCCTTCATCTCTATGCTCACCACTCCCGCATCAACACCCACTTTTAGATCAATCGTGCCCATGCCTTCAGGCGTGAGCTTCATGACCATTTCGCCGCCGCCATCTTTAATCATCGTACGCACATTGGTGACAACGGCGTCGGAGTTTTCTTTTTGTTGCACTTGAGTCATCTCGGAGGCTTTCGCTTCGAGAACTTTAGAAAACTGATCTGTAATTTTATCTTTGTTCTGAACTCCGATTTGATCGGCCCGCACGTCGGCTAAACTTTCTGCTAAATTTTGCTCATCCTGCGAAAAATCCTTTAAGTTCTCCTCTTTATTTCCGATAGAACTATCGAGAGCGCCAACTTGAATATCCGCAGTGGCTGAGTCCTGAGAAAGAATAGACGTGTTTTCAGCAGCGCCCTCTACCGATGGTTGCGCTTTTAGTCCCAAAGATTCATTGAGCTTTAACAGATCCGCAAATTCCGATACTTCCTGGGGAGATACCGCTTCCATTTGAGAAATATCAATACCCTCTGTTCCTTCGAGAACTGGGTTTTCGATATTCATGATTTCACTCTGTGTCACATTTAAATCTAAAAGATCTTTTGTCGGTGTTGATTGCGGAAGGATCCCGTCCATTCCTTGGATCTCACCTTCGACGATGTCTTGGGGCATTCCATTCGTGATCAATGGGCTCGATTTTTCTGGTGATGTCGCGTCCACTTTGGCTACAGGTTTACCCTGAGATTCTGACTTATCAGAAGGCCTCATTGTTTTGGGCTGCTGAGAGTTCTGGTGTGGACTTTCTTGAGCCGCGACTTCCTCTTCTTTCCGTTTAGGCGCTTTCTTTTGGGTTTTCTCTAATTCTCTTTCAAAAGAACGATCCGCCTTCTTTAAAGAAGACTTCTCCGGTGCGTGAGCTCCCGGCTTTTGAACTAAAATATTATTCTTCCCCTGTGCCCCTGTAACCACTCGAACCCCTTTTAGTAACCCGAATATTTCTCTGAAAGTACTTTTGCCTTCGCCGGCTCTATAAAATTTAAAATACTTCCCGCATCTTGCTTCTTCATTCTCTTTAACACGCTCACGGCTAAGTTCTCATCGAGCTTAGTGATAATCATCGCTGCGCTTTGCGGCTTCATGTTGGCATACACCCCGACCAACTTATTGACGTTCTCTTCATCCTCGGCGACTCGCTTATCTAAACGAGAGGCAATGTTCTTCCGCGCCAGTTCGAGTTCATCAATCTTCTTTTGAAGCTCATCTTTCTCCTTCTGCAATTTCTCTTCCATCTCTTGGAGTCTTTTCTCACGAGAATTCAACTCGTCTTCTTTAGCGATCAAATGTTCAATATAATTGGCGTTTTCTTTAACCGCGCTGGGCTTACGCGCATCCTTCTCGCCTTTAGGCTCAGCAGCGCTTACACCTGTTTTTTCCTCTTGAGGATCTTTGGTCTCGGCAGGAGTTGCCGCAGCGGGAGTCGTGTCCGCAGCCAAACTTTGGCTAATAACGCCGATATCAACATGGTCGAGGACGTAATTTATGTCTTCTGGAAACAGATAACCATACCCACCGGCAACTAATGCCAGGCTTAAAATCAATCCTAAGCCCACACTCGAGGATAATTTCCCTTGGCGCTTGTTAGAACTATAATCGATACGAAGCTTAGGGCGCGGAGCTGCCTTTTGCTGATTCTGTTTCAACTTTTTAAAGTGATCGTTATAGTTATTCATCCAATTTCCTTTTTGCCATTCTCTGAGCTCCCACTTCGCTCAGTCTTAAAATATCTTTTTTGCCGACCTCTTTTTTATAGGCCGCTTTCTTTTTGTCCTTGTGTGTTTCGAGTGTCTTCGCTTCTTTTTTCATCTCTGCGTGACGGTCTTTTAACTTCTGCAAGATCGACATTTCTTTTTTAAGTTGCGCTTCGATCTCTTTGACTCGAAAACCTAATCCCTCTATTCCCATATGAAGCAAGTTCGCGGTATTCACCTGAAAACTCCCATCACCAGTCCCTGTGCGGCTCACGGTGTCTCGCGACACTTGAATCTGCCTATGAATAGTATCTATTTGCTCGCGCAATAAGAGAATACGACCTTCTTGTTTTAGTACTTCATTCCAGGCAATTTTTTCCTCAAACTGCTTAATCTTTAAAAAGGAGTCGAGGCGGTAGTTGAATTTCTTCATTTGCCGTTACTGTATCTTAGGGAAATGGCGATCAATTCGTTGATCGAGTCGGAAAAGGTCGAGCGATGATTCAACGACTGCTTAAAGTAACGTTGGAGATCGTTGTAACACTGGATAGATTCATCGATTTCGGGATTGATCCCTTTTTTATAAGCACCGATATTAATTAAGTCTTCGGATTCGCGATAAAGAGCTAGTTTACGTCGCAGAATTTGTGCTGCTTGTAGATGATCTGGCGAAGAGACTTTATCCATCACACGACTAATACTTTGCAAGATATCAATCGCAGGATAAGTGCCTTGCTGAGCAATTTTTCGACTAAGTACAATGTGCCCATCGACGATCGAACGCACCGTATCCGCTACAGGCTCATCCATATCATCGCCTTCAACGAGAACCGTATAGAGGCCTGTGATACTACCACCAGATTCAAAGGACCCCGCCCGCTCAAGAAGACGGGACAGCGTGGGATATAGACTGGGAGTATAGCCGCGAACCGTCGGCGGCTCACCGGCCTGAAGTCCGATTTCTCTCTGCGCCATTGCAAATCGAGTGAGAGAATCCATGATCATGAGAACTTGCTTGCCCTGTCCAGAAAAGTACTCAGCAATCGATGTGGCAAGATAGGCACCACGAAGCCGTAACAACGCACTTTGATCGTTGGTCACAGCGACCACAATTGATTTCTTCATGCCTTCTTCACCGAGGACATCGTGAATAAAGTCTTTCACTTCGCGACCACGCTCACCGATCATCGCGATGACGTTAACGTCAGCTTCTGTAGAGCGCGCCATCATTCCCATGATGACTGATTTACCAACGCCTGAACCCGCCATGATGGCCACACGCTGACCACGACCCACGGTTAAGAAACCGTTAATTGTACGCACACCCAAATCGAGTGGATGAGCAATCTGTCGCCGATCCATAGGATTAATCGCAGCTTTGTAGAGTGAAACAGTATTTGATGCGAGAAGGGGACCTTTATCGTCAATAGGTTCGCCGAGTCCGTTAATCACCCGTCCCAGCATTCCCGGGCCGATCTTACATTCGCTCGAAGAACTGACAAGCTCGATGACGCTATCAAACCCGATTCCTTCCATCGAAAGATAGGGAACTAAAAGAGTTTTTCCTTTTTGAATTCCGACGACCTCAGCCAAAACCGATGTAGATCTGAGAGGCGAAGTAATTTTACAAACGGATCCAATATGAGCTTCCGGTAAAACACACACGACCATATTGCCGATGACATCCGTTATATATCCTGTTTTTTTAAGATAATCTTGGTCGTCGATTTTTCGTTTGTAGGAATCAAAATCAATCTTCATATTGAGTGTTGTCGTTGATGAGAGATTTCATACGTTGCAAACGTTGTTTAAGCGTACCGTCAATTGTTCCTTGAGGAGTTTCAATCACAACGTCTCCGGGCTGCAATTCGTCCTTAGCTTCTAACTTGATAGCACCGATATCCGTGTACTCAGGTTTTTGAATAATATTTGTTAAGAAATCAAAATCCCGTCGAGAGACATAGGCTTTAACATCATTCTTTTTAGAGGAATCTCCAGCGAGTACTGTCTTTATAAGCGGCACTACAAATTCGGGATCTTTTTCGATCTCACGCATAAGAATTTTTTCGGCAACAAAATAAGAGAAGTGAATAATCTCTTTTTCGTTTTCGGCGTAACCCTGAGCTCGGAGATCTTCGAGTTCGCTCATCCATTTTTTAAGAGTCTTAAAAGTCTCTTTGAGTTCGCCTTCAGCTGCACCGATCGTTTCGTCTTTACCTTTTTGCACACCTTCGGCGTAGCCTTTTTCGTAAGCCTGAGAATAAGCATCATCTTTGATCTTTTGGACGTATTTCATCACTTCGAGATCGAAGCGTCTCTGTTGCTCTTTCTCTTTGACGGCGTTTAAGCCGATTTGCTCTGAAATACGGGGATCGAGATCGAAGCTATCTTTGCGCGCGTTCTCGACAAAGTCGATAAATTCGACTTTTTTAACCTCGGCCCTCTCGTCCTTAACGGACTGAGGGACGTAATTAGTAACAATTTGTTCTTCTTTTTTAAACAAAGGCATCTTCCGATCCACCGCGAGCGATTGCGATCTTGCCTTCCGACTCTAGGCGACGAGCGATATTGATGATCTCGAGCTGAGCTCCATCCACATCGGAAACCTTCACCGGTCCTAGCGAAGCTAAATCTTCCGTCAACATCTCTGCTGCACGCTTCGATATGTTGCTGAACACTTTTGCTTTGATATCTTCGTTGGCTGTTTTGAGAGCCAAAAGAAGTTTGTCGTTGGGAACTTCCTTGAGAAGAAGCTGAATACCCTTGTCGTCGATCTTTCCGATATCCTCGAAGACGAACATGAGTTTACGAATTTCATCAGCCATTTCCGAATCGCGAGATTCGATGACTGAGAGAATCGACTTCTCTGTGGCTTTGTCCATTAAGTTTAACATTTCGGCCACAACCGATACACCACCAAGGTGAGCATTGTCTGTCGTTCCGATGTTTTGAAGTTCTTCTTTAAGTACAAGATCTACTTCCGCCAGAAGATCCGGAGAAACGTGATCTAAATTGGCTAACCTAAGTACAACCTCACCTTGGAGGGCTTCCGGGAGACGTTTTAAAACTTCCCCGCGTTTTTCCATTTCTAAGTGAGCTAAAATCACCGCGATGGTCTGCGGGTGCTCGTTAATCAAAAAGTTCACCAGGGATTTTGCATCCACAAGCTCTAAACTTTCTAGCGTACGAGATTGGCGACTGGCTGAATCGAGTTGGCCGAGAATTCCGCGGGCTTTTTCTTCGCCGAGCGCTTGAAGAATGGTATCGCGGGAGCTGACGTTATCTGAGAAGATGTAATCTTGAGTTTCGCTGACCAGCTCGTAGTACTCTTCGAGAACTTTCTTTGTCACCTCGATAGGAACAATGCGATAATGGTGCATCGTTGCTAACAATTTTTTTAAATCGGCTTCGTCCATATTTTTAAAAAAGATCTTGGCCGCATCGACCCCTAAATAATTAACCAAAATGGCGGCTTTTTCGAAGCCTCTGAGCTTGCGGTAATCGATGCTTTCTACTTTTCTGAGCTTTGCGGCGGCTTTATTGCTACTCATTTACACATCTCTCCTTACAAGCCATAAGCTAAACGCTCCGGCAGCCTTATCCTGATCTTCTTCGATCAGAGTCATAATACGATCCTTAAGAATTTCGCTTTCCGCTTTCTCCGGATCAATCGATTCTTGTAATATTGGAACAACTGAAGACATTCCTGGAAGACTATTATCCACGGACTGTAGCTCTTCCAATTCCTCGATCGTTTTAGGTAACATATCGTCGATCGATTCGTGGAAGCTGTCGGTCACCCAGCTTGTGAATGGTCGAATGAGGAACAAATACACCAGTGCGAGCCCGAGAGCCGCTAACACCCAGCTCAAAACAAATCGAATCAACTTTTGGCGATAAATTTCACTGGAAATTTCTTCGGCGGCCGTAAAGTCTTCTTTGGCAAACTGGAACGATTCGATCTTGACGGAATCTCCGCGCTTTTCGTCAAAGCCTATGGCATTACGAATTAAGTTTTCGAAGCGAGCGATCTCCTCGGCATTCCGCGGTTTCCACTCCGTCGTCGCCTTCCCATCTTTATCGGTTGAGGTCACATTGACGCCATCGACAAGGACCGCGATGCTCAAACGATTCACTGCACCGGCGCCTTCGATCACGTTGCGAACGGTTTTGGGAACCTCGTAATTTGTTGTTTTACTCTCGCGCTTTACATCTTGATTGAATGATACAGCTCCGGCTTCAGAGGCTCCAGGCAAATTGGCTCGCGCTCCAGCCACTCCTGTAGGATTGGAGCGGTTTCCTTCTACAGACTCCTGCTCCGTCTGTACGGCACGAATCGCCGCTTTGTCCGCATCGACCGTCTCTTCAACCATGGAGATTTTTTTATTGTTCAGCTCGGCACTGACTCGGGCGATCACTTTTCCTTCGCCCACCACTTTTGTAAGGATGGATTCCACACGCTCTTGGAAGTAGTTTTCGATCTTACGGCGAGCATCCATAAGTTCGGCGGAATCCGCTAAGGACGAATCTGATTTTTTAGAAAGAACTTTACCGCGAGAATCCACCACGGAAACATCCTCGGCCCGCATGTTTTCCACACCGTTAGCCACAAGGTTGGTAATTCCGCGAACTTGATCTTCGGTCAACATCTTTCCCGGGCGCATTTCGACCACGACAGAAGCGGTCGGATTCCGAGTCTCTTCCAAAAACGTTTTTTTCTCGGGAATCGCTAAAATGACCTTGGAACGCACTACTGGATCCAAACTGTTGATGGCACGCATGAGCTCACCCTGCAAAGCTCGTTGGTAGCGAATCTTTTGTTCATACGAGGTCGCACCGAAATTGGCTTTATCAAAGATAGAGAAGCTATCCGCCGAATCGCCACTACCCGCCTCTGACATGATTAACATCTGAGTCGAAGGTAGAAAGTTTTTAGGAATAAGGACCGTACGTCCACTGTCTCTCATTTGATAGGGGATCTTTTTAGAATCTAAAATATTAATCACCGATGGAGATTTTTCCGGTGTAAGATCCTTAAGAAGGACAACGTAATCTTGCGACGAAGCCATAAACATGATCGTCACTAGAGCTGTAACGGCAACGACCAAACTCCCAATCACCGATATTTTTTTAATCGGAGTGAGCGACTTGTAGAACTCGCGCAATTGAGATACCAACGTTTGTAACAAATTCTTCACAGTTTACCCCTTAAACCTGCATCTTCATGATTTCGTGATAGGCGTCGATCATTTTGTTTCTGACGGATGTCATAAGTCTTAAAGCGATATCCGCTTTTTCCGCGGAAATCTTAACGTCAGCGATATCTGTGGTTTGGCCAGTGGCTAATTGCTGCATTTTTACATCTGCAGTTTGTTGAAGATCATTGACCTTCATCACTGCATTTTGAAGTGTGTCTGCAAATGAAGTTTCCGATGCGCCGTCAACAGAGGACGGAGAATTTGAATTCGGTTTAACGATGTCGTTAATACCTTTACTTGTATTGATAAAGCCATTCTGGCCACTAATTTTTAAACCGTCCATGGTCTAACCTACCCTCTTGATTATTTTACTTCATTCGTCCTAAAAAATTAATCCCCAATATTCAAAGCCGTCATAGCCATGTCCTTGGTCGCGTTCAAGGCTGAGACGTTAGCCTCGTAAGCCCGAGTCGCCTGAATCATATTGGCCATCTCTTCCATTAAGTTGACGTTGGGATAGGCCACCATTCCATTTTCATCAGCATCAGGATGGTCCGGCTCGTGTCTCAAATTTGGAGCGCTCGTATCGACATGGATATCTGTCACCTGAACGCGATTTAAACTCTCTGCGCCGTGATTTAAAACCTCACCAAAGGTTTTTGCGTCTGGAGTCGCTTCGAGAACCACGTCTTTTCTGCGATAGGGACCGCCCTCGGGAGTGCGAACCGTATTCACGTTGGCGATGTTGCTCGAAATCGTATTCATGCGCACCTGCTGGGCGCGCATTCCACTACCGCTAATTCTAAAACCAGAGCCAAAATCCATTATCGGCCTCCATCATTTGCCGCGTACTTTAAAGCGGCTAATTTCTTATTGATCAGCTGAGTCGCGGCACGATAGGCAATGTTGTTTTCGACCATGTCCGACATTTCCCGCTGAAGATCGACGGTATTCCCATCGTTAGAAACTTCCACTTCTGGATTGTCGTAGATTTCAGCTTGCATGCTGTCGAGAGCGCGCGGCGAAACGGGAAAATGATCGGGGTTCGTGGCCTCCACAACATGATTCCCGTCTGTGCGAATCGCGTGAGCCAGCGCCTCTTCGAAATCGATTTTCTTAGCCTTGTATCCTGGAGTTTCAGCATTGGCGATATTGGCAGAAACTACGTTCTGCTTTACTTGGCGCATTCTCGCCGAAGTGGCCAAAGCTCTCAGTGTTTTATCAAATATTTCAGCCATGAACTTCATCCTTTTTATATTCGTTTAATTTATTACGAAGTGTACGGATGCTGATTCCAAGGAGCTTTGCGGCCATCGTACGATTTTCACCTGTAAATTCTAAAGTTTTAAAAATAAGTAAACGTTCTGCCTCTTGGACAGTCATCCCGGGGCCAAAAGATTGAATACGAGATTCCGCATAACCCTCGATCATAAGATCTTCGGCTTTGATCTCCGTATTTTGCGTCATCAAAATACTTCTTTCGAGAACACTCTGGAGCTCACGCACATTCCCGGGCCAATTCCAACTTAAAAGCTTGGTCATCGCACAGCTAGAGAATTGACGGCGAGGCAAATTATTTTCGCTACAAATTCTTTCCATAAATTGATGTGAGTATTGTTCGATATCCTGAATGCGCTCACGAAGTGCAGGGATACGAATGGGAATCACATTAATTCGATAGAATAAGTCTTTGCGGAATTCACCGCGCTTTACCATCTCTTTAAGATCGCGATTAGTGGTACAGATAAATCGAACATCAATGGCTTTAGATTTGGTGCTGCCCACGCGAGTGAGTTCTTTCTCTTGAATCACACGCAGAAGTTTTCCCTGAAGATCCAAAGAAATTTCACTGATCTCGTCTAACAGAAACGTACCTCCATCGGCCGCTTCTATCTGACCGATTTTTGTTTGATGTGCGCCGGTGAAAGCCCCTTTTTCGTATCCGAAGAGTTCGCTTTCGAGGAGTGTGCTCGGAATCGCTGCGCAGTTGACGGCAATAAACGGAGCTTTACTACGAAAGCTTTGCGCGTGGATGTATTGAGAAAGTTGCTCTTTACCGACACCGCTTTCGCCTGAGATCAAAAGAGTCGCTTTGCTCATAGACAAGTTATCAACGAGCTTTAAGATATTTTGCATTACCGCATCATGAGTTACAAAATTTCTCATTTCGAATTCTCCTTTTTATCCGCCATCGCAGGGATACGATCGATATACTTTTTGTACTGATCGTTCCATTTTTTGTCTTTGACAGCTTCCGCCGCTAGATTTTTCCAAACATTACCTTCGGAAATTGAAGACCAAACATCCTCAGCTTCTTTGAATTTTTTCTGATGAGCCCACTGAGCGCCTAACTTGTACTTTATTTCGTCATAATTATAGTCAGTATCTTTAAATTCTTGGTGAAAGCGCTCCATGTAGGAAAACAGTTCAGCCTCTGGCGCCTTTGCGTCATCCATCAACGCAATCTTTCTCTTGAGAAGATGGAATTTCTCCTGCTTCTTGGTTTTCTCTGAATCTAAATACCTATCGATTTCATCAATAGCTTTTTGTGGCTGTTTGAGAGAAGCCTGAACATCGGCTTTTAGGTTCACGATATCAAAGTTACCTTTAGAGATTTTCTCTAAATGCGCGATCGCCGCCGACCAACGCTCGTTGTTCATATCGATTTTAGCGGAAACCATATGGAACTCGTCTTTTTCTTCTTGCGATATTTTATCTAGTTTAACCTTCGTCAGCGTTCCCGAAGCGAGACCGTACTGTTTATTTTCGAGGTAGCTCTTTGCAAGACGAAGCTGAATAAAATCTTCCGTCGGCAAACCCTCGTAGACACGAACGGACTCGGGATCGGCAAGCTTGTTGAATTTATTTAAAAACTCATTATAGGCCTGGATCGCCGCCGGATAGACTTTCGCTTTCTCGTAAGCGACACCTTTAAGATATCCGTAATCCACACGCTCGGACTTTTTGAACCACACTTCATCGTAATTCTCATAAACCTTAAACGCTTCTTTGAGTTCATTTTTGGCGATGTGATCTTTAATTTGATAGGCAATACCCCGTCCGATTCGACGTTGGAACTTTTCAACGTACAAAGGACGCTCGACTTTCTTAAAGAAAGCTAAAAGTTCATCCGTCGCTCTTTTGTAAAGGCCTCGGCTAAAATAGGCATCCGTCAGCTGGAAGATCATAAATTCATCCGCCTGTGGGAGCGTGATCATTTTCTCGTAGCTGGTCATATCGTCGACAAGTAACTGAAGTCGCTTATTTTCGGAGGTGATGACCTGATGCCATAAAAGGCGAACTTTAGCGACCGCACCACCTACTGTCGATTTGTAACGGAAAACAGATTCGTTGTAATACCCTCTCCACTTCGCAGGATCCTCACCTACGATTTCAAAAATTTCTCCAAGACGAGTCATTGCGTAGGGCGCGTAGGCATGTTGAGGAAATTGCTTAAGAAAATCTCTAAACGACTCTAAACTCACCTTGTAATCTTCTTCGACGAACTCCGCTTCGGCTTTGTTAAAGTAAGCGTTAGGATAACGTTCTTTGTCTTTAGGAAATTGCTTCCATGCCGTTTCGTAAAGACTAATAGCTTTTTTATACTCTTTGCGTTCAAAGAACGCGTCGCCAATATTGTAGGCAGCTTCAACTCTGATTTCGGGATCCGCTCCGTAAATCAATCGCGAATAAATATCCGTCGCTTCTTTAAATTCAGAAGCTCTTAAGAGATTTTGCGCTAATAACAGATCAATATTCGATCGAAGCGGCGATTTTAAATATTTTGTTTGATAATATTTAAGACTGCGAATAGCACCAATATGGTCTCCCATTTGAGTGCGAATAAGACTCGTGAAAAGAATGGTTCTTTCGGCCAGAGGAGACTCTGGATATTTTTTAACGATAGCATCGTAGAGATTGAGCGCTTCTAGTTTTAAATGCCGAGAAGTATCAATGCGCGATAATTCGTAAACAGAATCGGCCTGCATGTACTTTAACATATGGTCGTACTTCGAATTGGGGTACTTTTTCGAGAAATTCTTCTTACCTTTAATAAAATCTCTATAGCGTCCATCGACGAACAATTTGTGAAGCTCAATGGCGTGTTTTGTCTCTTTATCGTCAGCGTCTTCGATTTCGTAAGCGACTTTCTTTCGGGTGATTTGATCAATATCCCGACTTTCACTTTGTAGGATCGGCCACTTGAGGAAGAGTTTTCCTCGAGCTTCGATGATGGAATCTGGATTAAAAATCACTTTATTGGCATCAAAGTTAATAAGATCAAAACCTTCTTCCGTGACACTTTTCACTAAAGCATTAAGTTTAGGATCAATCACATCAGGAGTGTTACCGAGTTTTGTATAATCTAATTTTGTCGGAACTGACTGATTCCCCACTTTAGTAGGCTTCGGTGGCTCGATTTTTATAAATTCAGTGCTCGACGGAGAGCGCTTACTGGCTTTCGCCGCCAACGTAGGACCTTCCTCAGTTTCGGGAGCCGACTTCCGAGCTTTAGCCGCTGTCTTTTGATCATCAAGATAAAAATCCACAGACAGCGCCACTGGCGTATCCGTCAAGTAATCAAAAACCTCGACGTTTGGATTCTGAGGATAAATCCGAATAATATCTTTATTGAGCGAAGCACTTTTCTCGACGGTAATCTTCTGAATGAACTGATCACTATAACCGCGAAGCGAATTCGCCGAAACGGCATCAAGTTGAGAAACCGCTAACTCCACATGATCCGACTTTTGCACCAAGGAATAATCCGCACTATGAACCTCTGGGAGTTCAAAATGAGTCACATCATTAATGTGATTAATAATCACACTACTCTGCGCCCAAGCTCGGCCCAAACCCATACCAAAGCCGCAAGCGACCAGACCCAATTTAAATATCCAACCAAAGTATTGCTTCATAACCCCTAGACCCATCTGGAGTTATATTAAGCAGAATCAGTGCCATAAATTTCCGAAGCGATTTTGAAATCTGTTTTTTCTTTCCGGATGCTTAAAACCGAGTTCCGCAGCGAAGCGAGGACCTGTCTGAGCGTTTTAAGCGTCCGGAAAGAAAAAACAGATTTCAAAATCGCTTCGGAAATTTATCCTAGACCCTTATTAAAATTGCAGTGGTTTTTGGCGCTTGAGACAAAGTACTGACGGTGGAGAAAAAATAAAATACTGGAGGCGTGCAAAAAAACACGACTCCAGTCGCAGGAAAGACAGGGATGGGTGTTGAACCACCTTAGGGGGGCGTTCAATCCATTACGTTAAGTCAAAACCAACCTTCTCAATTAAGAGAAGGCCGAGTTCAATAATTGGAGTGCGTGTTTAGAAGACTGGTTAGCTTGAGCCATCACAGAGGTTCCTGCTTGGAGCAAGATATTCTGTTTGGTCATTTCAGCCGTTTCTTCCGCGACATCTACATCACGGATTCGGCTATTTGCAGCGGCCATGTTCTCAAGTGAGATCGACAAATTGTTGATCGTTGAGTTCAGTCGGTTCTGCATAGCTCCAAAGTCCGCGCGCATTGCTGAAACAGCAACGATCGCTTCGTCAATAGCTGCTAACGAGTTTTGAGCTGACGCTTTGTCTGCAACCGTGGTGAGGTTTACACCGATGGCCGCACTGTTCGCGTCTGTTTTAGAGGCATCAAATGATAATCTATCAATATTTGGATCGTTACGAGTTCCCACCTGGAAATCAAGCACTGCGCCTGTTCCGCTGAGGAGTGGAGTTCCGTTAAACTCTGTGGAGTCTGCGATACGATCAATTTCGTCTAATAATTGTTGGTATTCGACATTGAGGAGCTGTCTCTCAACAGGTCCGATAGTATCAGAAGCACCCTGTACGCCGAGTTCGCGCAATCTGATAAGGATGTTACTGACTTCTTGCAAACCGCCTTCGGCAACTTGAATCATAGAGACACCGTCTTGTGCGTTTCTCCATGCCATCTTCAAACCGCGAATCTGTCCGCGAAGACTCTCTGAGATTGCCAAACCTGCCGCATCATCGCCCGCACGATTGATTCGATAACCTGAAGATAACTTCTCCAAGCTCTTATCAAGTGCTAACTTCGTTCCGTACAAATTTCTTTGTGCGTTCAAAGCCGCTGTGTTTGTATTAATCCTGAGTCCCATGACTATCCTCCTTGAACCCTACGCATCGATCCTTCGACACATAAAGAGATATCACATCCAGTGGTTTCTCTTGTATTACTCATCGGTGTTTCACTTTGAGTCTTTAGAGGTTTTCGTCTCATTTTAGTAAATCTAGACTAAGGCACCCTTTGTGGGGACATTAAATCGAATTAATTCGATCTTAGCTCAACAACTAGACTATGATCCCTTGATAAAATTAGATAATTTTATAAGAGGAAGAGAGAAAGTATGCGTCTGAGACTATATATATGCTCGTTTCTTACATTAAGCTCTTGTTCTTTATTTTACGACAACACACGCGTAAGGATTTCTCACCTCCCCATCGAATCCGCAGTGATGTTTCCGAAGGGTTTTTCCATAGACTGGCAAACAAATAGCACCACTGTACAAGGGACTCACGAAAATCAAATCTATATGTGTCGATTCGGAGAGGTGAATAAAAAATCTCGTCGGCAGTCCGTGAGCTTAACAAAAAGTAAAAGTTTTGTGGTTTCAAAAGCGCGTATCACGCCCAAATATGATGGTGAAGGGCATTTGATGGAAAGTTCGACTTTGAATATCACTTATCTATTATCTCAAGGGATCGACTCCCCCGCACTGCTAGATATGGCCTGTCGGGACTGTACAAATTCGGTCTCGAAGCACTGGTCTATGTGCAAACCGGTCAATATAGATACCGCAGCAATTACTTCTGTCCTACAGCAAAACGAAATTATATTTACAGAGGGGGACGGGCCTTCTCACCGGAAAATTCCTAAAATGAATATTCAAATTCAGCGTGAAGACGAAGAAGAAGTTGTCGGTTAAATAAAAAAGACAGGAACACCGTCCCTGCCTCTTTCATTCAGTTCAATCTTAATTAAAATCTTAAACTATACTTTTTTAGCTTCGGCATTTTGTGGAGCAGCTTCCTTCTTAGAAGCAGACTCATCACGAGAACCTTCGCTCTGCTTTTCTTGAACTTTTCCGTCAGTACGCTGCTCTTTAGGGGCGCTGGACTTGTCGGAGGGAGAAGCTTCTTTATTCTTACCGTCGTTATTATAATTCGTCATAGTTTCCTACTTTCGTTAATCGGTTTTTTTTAAGGTTAAACAGTTTGAGATTCAGTTTGCGTTTGAGAACCACCGTCTTTTCGCACGGGATTGCCAATTTGAGAATCTTTAGGATCTTCAATTTTCAGAGGAGAATCTTGAGTATTGTCTTTTTGACCACTCTCTTTGATGAAGTCGGTACGGTTATCTTTTTGAGGAGCGTCTTTTTGATGGGTTTCAGACATAGGATCTACTTTCGCTAAATGTTTCGGGCTTACGAAATGTAAACTTACAAATACAGAGAGCAAGATTGGCGCCACTGTCAGATGCCCCCCTCGTCGTTGTGAGCCCAACATCGACCCAAATATCCCTAACCCTACAGACATATTCCCCAACATGTCCGGCAGGTACGCCGATACTTTTTGAGAACCACTGCGGCATTCGACGCAGTGGTTCTCAAAAAGTATCGGCGTACCTGCCGGACATGTCTTTTGGTCTAGGGTTGGTGAGTGTTCGGGTTTTTTTACTCAAAATTTAGAGGGGACATGATTTAATTAAGGATATGAAAACCTATTTATATGTTTTGCCACTATTAATAGTTATGGGCTGCCAATCCTCTCAACGCACTCCTCAGAGCACGAGCCCTCGCGTCTCCAGCACCACCGGCGCACCCCACTTCCCCATCGGTAGCCAGCTCGCTCTCGACACGCACCTCCTCCAAGACCGCCGCCACCGATTTATCAAAGAACAAAGTCTAAGCCGCGACACGATGGACGGCGGCCGTGTCACCCATCACAAATGCACGTTCAAATCGATCAACCAAGAAAAAGCCGACAAAGGATCTAACTACCTTCTTTCACGCGTCATCGTCGATCCCAGCTACAATGCTACGACCGGCCTTCTTCGTCATACGCAAAATGTTCGCTATATTTTTTCCGACAGCGCCGGCCGAGAAGCCATCGAGATGCAATGCTTTAAATGCTTAAAAGATAAAAAAGGGGGGACCTGTATCACAGCCTATGTTCCCACCAACAGCGCGGACGCCATCATCGCCGTCCTCGACAACGCCCACGTGACTCTCAATCTAGGAGATGGGCCAAGAGTACAGCCTGTTGCCACACGGGACCCGAACTTTATTCCTTCCGCGGGAGCATTAATGCCGGCGCTCGACTCATTTATGCCCGCAGGTGGAGTGACGCAGTAACTGCCAACTTGAGCTCTTTTAGAGTTTTTCAAAAAATATTTTTAGTCTAATTTTGAGCTGACTAAAAAAATCACAAAAATTTCGAGATAATTGTTTCACCTTGATACGAAAGACTAGATCGAAGGTCTAATTTCTCAAATCTAGACTTAAAACGTATCATAGTTTGCCGATCAATTGGATACAGTAGCTTAGGTTTGTAAAAAACTTTGACTGGAAACTTAAAATAACAAGAGTCTTCATAGATGGAAGATTCAAACAGTGAAAGACCTCAAGGAAGATTGGTCGTAACTTTTACAGGAGCGATATAATGTCGTTACGTATTAACACCAACTTAGCTTCCTTGAACAGCCAACGCCAGTTGTTCAACACAAACCTGGCTATGCAAAACAATCTAAAAAGATTAAGTTCGGGATATCGTATTAACAACGCTGCTGATGATGCTGCCGGTTTAGCTATTTCGGAAAACCTTCGTGCACAGATTCGCGGTCTTAAACAAGCCAACCGCAACGCCAACGATGGTGTCTCTTTAGCGCAAGTCGCAGAGGGTGGTTTAAACGAAGTTTCGAATATGTTAATTCGTATGCGTGAATTATCAGTTCAAGCCGCTTCTGATACGGTCGGCGATACTGAACGTAATTTTATTGATATGGAATTCCAAGCATTAAAAAAAGAAATTCAACGAGTGGCCGAAGTCACCGAATACAACGGTCAAGAATTGTTGAATGGCCTTGGCGGAGCTATTGATATCCAAGTGGGCGTGCACAACGATCCATTCCAAGATCGCATCACATTCGATGCGGGTCGCGCGGATTCAACGGTAGACGCACTAGGGCTCACTGCGGAGAGCACGGTTGGTAAAGAAGAAGCCAGAACTGCTCTTGGGGTGATCGATGATGCTCTCACTCGCACCAACGCCATGCGCTCGGATCTTGGAGCTTTCCAAAACCGACTCGTATCGACCATCAACAACTTGAATATCGCCCATGAAAATCTATCAGCAGCAAATTCGAGAATCAGAGATGCGGACATCGCTGAAGAAACGGCTGAACTCACTCGTAACAATGTCATGTTGCAAGCGAACACCGCCGCTTTATCTCAAGCGAATAGCGTTACCAACTTAGCGTTGAAACTGATCGGTTAAACCCGGGAAGTACATCCGTCAATCTGAGCATAGCGAAGAATCTCTCGAGATCTTTCGCTAGCGCTCAAGATGACAATAAAAGGGTCAATGAGGCGTCATTGGCCCTTTTGCTTTTAGGCTTCCCGCGCGCGGATGCGCGACCTTAGCGGCGCTTTTTCTTGTGGGCGCCGGGACGCTCGGTGTGTCGAGAACTCGCTTTAAAAAGTGAACTCGCCTTAAACGGCTTACTTCCCGACTTAACATCGAGACTTTCGAGATTGAACTTTTTAGGTCCCTTTTGTGCGCCGACATCGATCACCGGAGAGTTGTGCTTAAAGCGTTCCACTTCTTTAATTTTTTCTTCTGCCGGCTTTCGCGAAAAGAACCGACTAAAGGCGCTACGCTGTTTCTCTGGGACTACGGGTTTTTGGTTTTTTTCCTCGTCCTCGACGCTTCTCAGTTTTTTCGACCTTTGTAAATTTCTATCGTTGGACTTGGCTGCCGATTTTGCAGAGGGCTTTTCATGAAACTTGGGGGATCGTTTGTCACCCGCCTTAGCACTTCTGTCGCGATCACGATTTCTTTCACGATCACGATCTCTGTCCCGATCTCTGTCTTTACTTTTCCCGCCGGACTTTTTTCCCGCCCACTTTTTATCTTTACGATTCGGATTATTGTCGTTGGAGCGTTTTCTATTTTTCTCCCGCTCGGCAGCGCTCTGTTCGGGCTGTCTCTTTCCTTTCGACTTTCCATAGGATTTAGTTCCATGAGCCGGCCGTCTTGGACTGTCGTCAAGAGAACCGCCTTCGAGAACAAAATCAATCTGTCCCTCATCGGTGTTGGCGCGAGCGACTTGCACTTCAAGAACATCTCCGATTTTGTAGGTCTTCCCGGTTCGTCGCCCTTTGAGAATAAGGGCATCCTCGTCGAATTCAAAAATATCATCACCCAACTGATCCACTTTCAGTAAACCATCTACGTCGAATTGTCTTAAAAGAACAAAAACTCCGAATTTCACGACGCTACTGACAACCCCTTCGAAGACTTCTCCAAGATGCTCCTGCATAAAACGAGCTTTCTTAATCGAAATCACTTGGCGCTCGGCCTTCACTGAACGCTGCTCATAAGCGCTGAGCATTGTTCCCGATGTACTGATATACTCCTCATCCATTGGAGGAGTTTTATAGGCTCTCATCGTTAAACTTTTTAAAAGGCGATGAACAATCAGATCAGGGTAGCGGCGAATCGGGGATGTAAAATGCGTGTAATACTCAAAACCTAAACCGAAGTGACCGACGTTGTTCCCCGTATATTTCGCCTGCATCATACTTCGCAGAGTTAATATGTTAAGGACAATTCCCTCGGGCTTGCCGTGAAACTCTTGAAGAGCTTTGGTCAGCTTTTTTTGCAACTGGCTCGAACCCATCTTCGTACTGGAGCCGAAGGTTGATAAAAATCGCTGAAGTTTATCGATGTCTTCGGAGTCTGGTGGTTCATGGATACGGTAAAGTGCGGGAATCTCAGCATCGTGAAGGTGCTTCGCCACCGTCACGTTGGCGATGAGCATTAATTCTTCGATGAGTCGGTGTGCGAACACTCTCTGTGAGCGAATGATATCTGTCGGAAACCCTTCGGCATTCACAACAACCTGAGTTTCTGGAACCTCCAGCTCTAAAGATCCCTCACGGAAGCGTTTCGTCATGAGCACTTTTGCCAAATCCGCGGCAGTTTTAATATTCTTTTCCACCGCCGGGTTTTTATGATGCTGTTGTCCCTCGATGATCTCTTGGGCCTCCCCGTAGGTCACGCGCGCCTGGCTATGCATCACGGCTTCGTAGATTTTATGATCAACAACGGTCCCTTGAAAATCGATCTGCATTTCGCAGACAAAACAAAGTCGATCCACCAAAGGCTTTAAAGAACATAATTCATTCGAAATTTTCTCTGGCAGCATCGGGATGACAAAATTAGGAAAGTAAGTACTTGTCCCTCTCTCGTAGGCGTCTTTGTCCATGGGATGTCCTGGACGCACGTAGTGGCTCACATCCGCAATGGCCACCCATAAGTGAAAACCTTTGGGACTGGTTTTAACGTAAATCGCATCATCAAAATCTTTTGCAGTCACACCATCGATAGTGATTAAAGGCAAATCGCGAAGATCTTGTCGACCCTGAATTTCTTCGGGAGTCACTCCACTTGGTAAAGAGTCGGCTTCCCGAAGAGCAGCCGCAGAAAACTCGGTCGGAATTTGTTGAAGATGAGCCACACGCTTCACATCATTGATAGGATCTTCGGCATTACCGATCACTTCGATCACTTTGCCTTCGAGAGTACCGCTTTCGTCATTTGGATATTTAGTTATGTCCACAGCCACGAGCTCACCGTCTTTAGCACCGCGAGTGGAATCTGCAGGAATTCGTAATGCCGTTCCCATTTGTGAAGCGGCCTCGAGCAGTTGTCCTGCTCCGCGGTCAGTGGCACGAAAACGGCCGACGATTCTTTTGGTCCCGCGCTCTAAAATTTTAAGAATTTTTCCGTGGAAGCGATCCGAGTCTCCCGAACGAAAAACCGAGACCTGAACTTTATCGTTGGTCATTACCCCTTGCATTTCGCTACGGCCGATATAGACGTCTTCGTGCTCAGGATCATTAGGAATAAAAAACCCGAATCCATCGGGGTGGCGTTTGACTAAGCCATCAAGAGTGTATGTTTTCATTCTTAAAGAGTAACGGATCTACAAGGTATACACGATACGCAGACAGTCTAAACCCTATGCTCGTGTTTTGGGCTATTTGACCTTTGCGATGAACTTGTCTAGAAGGGGGCATGGAACAATTTCTACCAATGACCATTACCCCCATCGGAGCGATCGAGTCGCCGTTTAAAGAAAAATTCGGCACCCCTCGACAATCTTTGATTGCTCGAACGACCGCCTCGGCCATCCGCTGGAATCGCAAGATGGTCCGTGATGGAATGCTCGAAGGATTTGAGGTGGGCCATTACGTTTGGGTGGTTTTCAGCTTTCATCTGTCGTCCAATAAAAAAGTTTTGGAAAAGGTCCACCCTCCTCGCCTCCGTGGGAAAACCATGGGCGCTCTAGCCACGCGCACTCCCCATCGCCCCAACTCATTGGGCTTGTCTCTGGGGCGCATCTGCAAAATCGAAAAACTTCGTCTCCACATCGAAGGCTTGGATCTCGTCCACGGAACCCCGGTCTTTGATATCAAGCCTTATCTTAAAAGTTTTGATCGCCCTAAGGGGAAGTCGATCCATTGGGTGGACGAAACTCCATTTAATCGCCTCACCGTCCGTTGGAAAAGATCAGCACTGGCGACGGTTCATAAAGACCAGCAAAAAGAGTATAAAAAACAACTGACCGAAATTCTTCGCGAAGATCCTCGACCCTTGGCTTACCTTAAAAAAAATGATTTCCAGTATTTTATGAAATACGGAGATTACGATGTGGGATTTACTATTGTGAACGATACTGTCACCGTGCAAGAGCTTCGACCGCTTTGAAGGCGAGATGATTCGCTACACTAACGAGAGTTCGTAAATGTAATCCGTTTGTGGCTCCAGACCCATTTGAAAAATGTGGGAACCCACTTTGTTAAAATTATTTTTAAGGTAGAAGGCCTGGGCGCGAGGATTGTTTTCCCATACACCAAGCCACACGCCGTTTTTATTTTTCGATCTCGCCACTTCTAGGGCTTTGGACATGAGAGCCTGAGCCACGCCTTTTCCCTGCCAAGCGCGATCGACATAAATGCGCGCCAACTCTATGGGCCGCTCTGACTTCACACAAGCTTCTACCGGTCCATCGTACATATTGAAATAACCCACGGGTTGATTTTCAACCCAAGCCATAAAAATGCTACGTTTAGGATCTTTGAGCTCACCCTCTAGCTTTTGAGGTGTGAAATAGGTGTCCATGTAGACACGCATATTCAGTTCCGTATTCGTCGGGGAAAATGTTTCGTGAAAAGTTCTACGACAGAGGTCACACAACAACGGTATTTCGGTCAAAGTCACAGGTCGAATTTCCATTTCGCTTACTTAGTTCATTTTAACCCAGCTGGCACTATGAAAAATACTCACGCAGGGATCACTGAAAGGTTACATTTTGGGAGGAGCAGGAATCGCGAGCAAACCCAAGCCCACGGCAAGAACTTCTTTCGTCGCTCGAGAAAGCTCGAGACGAGCATTACGATGCTCTTTATCTTCCAGTTTCCCAATCGGACAATCGTGATAAAAGCTATTAAACACTTTGGCGAGCTCGTAAACGTAAGTGCATAGAGGTGCGGTTCGTAGATTCTGGGCACAACTTTCGACGATTCGATTGAACTGAGCTAATTTTAAAAGCAGTTCGAGCTCGATGGGCTCCGTAAAAAAATCGCTATTGAAGGCCACAGCTTTATCCACCGGATTTTTTTCGAGAAGAGAATGAATTCGTGCATGGGTGTATTGGATATACGGCCCCGACTCCCCATCGAGCTTTAACCAATCTTCCATTTTGAAGACGATCTTTTTATTCATATCCATGGAATTCATTCCATACTTGATCGCCCCTTGAGCCACCATGTCGCTCGTCGCTTCGATCTCCTGCGGACTCCATTCCTTCTCGTAGCGTGTGAGATAAGTACTTCTCACATGAGCCTTCATCTGCTCAATGAGGTCTGTGATCGGTACGATATTCCCTTTTCGAGAACTCATTGCACCATCGGGGAGTTCCACAAAGTTATATTTGAGATGCAGGCAGCGCTCGGATTGACTTTCCATTCCTAACTTTTTTAACACAGCAAACACTTGCTTAAAGTGGAGCTCCTGACGCATGTCCACGATGACGATGCAAAGTGAGGGATTATAGAGCTCAAACTTTCGACGAGCTAACTCGAGATCTTTAGTGGCGTAAAGACCATTCCCATCGGACTTCAACAGGAGACAGAAACCCAAGTTCTCCTCAGTTAGATCGTAGCCAATTGCACCTTCGGAGATCTGGAGCTTGCCCTCGGAATGAAGATTTTTGACCCACTCGACAGAGGGAGAATCCACATCCGACTCCCAAAACCACTTATCAAAAGCCACTCCCGCCCACCGGTAAACCGACTCCATCAAATCAATCGACCACTGGCGAGTTTCTTTCCAGAGATTATAAAACTCACCCGATTTTTGTTCGAGTTCTTTAAGAATCGATGTCAGCTGAACGCGGTTTTTCTCTTCGAGCGGAGTATTGCGTTCATCTTCGAGTTTGTTGTGTGCCGCCGAGTACATGCGACCCAGCCACACTCCCTTGTCACTTTGAGGAACCGGCGTGGAATTATGATACTTAAGATACCATAAGCATTTAGCGACATGAGTCCCCACATCACCAGGGAAGGTGGTCGTCAGCACGGGGCGACCGCTGTACTTAAGAAGTTTGACCAGTGATAAACCGAAACACAGATTTCGCATATGACCCACGTGCAACTCTTTGTGAGTGTTGGGCTGAGAATACTCCACCATCACCGGTTGAATGGAAAGTGGAGGGCGCTTGAAAAACGCGCCAGAAAGTATGGGTTCAATCACCTGGCTCGCAAGAACCTCGGGCTTCAGATATAAATTGAGGTAGGGCCCTACGGCTTTTGCATCCGAAAAAATAGGTTGGGATTTGAGAAGAGTGGCTAGGCTCGCCGATATTTCATTCGGTTTTTTTTGGGTCGATTTGGCCAAAAGAAAGCAAGGGTACGCTAAATGACCTAATTCGATCTTCGGTGGAACCGAAAACTCATTCGCCACGTCGTGGGCGACGAGATCCACCCCGAAAGCTTCCCTCACTGCACGAACGATCTGCTCTGAAACAGTGGCAAAAAGAGGGTCCATCGCTTTATTTTTTTCCATCAGGCCAAGCTAACAGAAAAAAAGTAATGCATCAAAATAAAAGGTGTACAGGAAAAGGGTTTTTGGTAGTTAAAACCATGTTTTTCCTTCAAATTTTTATGGCTTTAACGCTTTTGCATTCGCAAGAGAAGTGTCGAGATCTTTTCCGCCGTCCTTTGTTGGTGACCCCGAATGCTCAGGGCTCTTTTGTCGGCCGTGAGGCCCTAAATCCCACCGATACTCTCTTTAAGTATTATCAATCGAGGATCGAAGCGATCAATTCCTTCCGTCAATTGCCCCGATTCGAATGGAAGGATCTTGAGATTCTGCGAACCCTCTCGAACGGTGGGCGCGGAAATTTAGCCATCTACTTGGCCCAGTATCGGGACGAGGTGGTGGTGATCAAAGTTTCCAATCCTCGAATGAGAACCACAGAAGCGGTCCTCCACGAAGCTAAGGTGCTGATGGAGCTCAATAAAGTGAATCAGGGGATAGAGTTTTTGGGTTTTACCGAAACACCCACCGGAGAACCTGCCATGATCACCCGCTACGAAAGAGGCGTTGCCGCACCCCTCTGGTTTCAGAGTTACCGCGAGATTCGCGACAAGATTTTTATCAGCAAGGAAATGATCCAGCAAACCCTAGCACTGGGAGAGCTTCTCGAAAAATTAGGCTACGTCTACACCGCTGATATGCAACTGCTGTTCACCCATCAGCAAAGAGTTTTTCTAATTGATACCGAATTCTTCTTTAAAAGGCGCCCCAATCCAGAGCCCATTAACGCAGAAAATACGAATCCCCGCTTGGCCGCCTCGATGCATGCGCAGATGATGAATACGCTTTACCTGCGACAAGTTCAGAAGTATCGCGGGTTATTAGGGCCTCAAAATTAAAAGGAAAGTTATCCCACTTTACGGAGAGAGCGGGGATCGATGGGTCCATCATCAGTGATGATTTCGCCCTCGACGCGGTTACGACCTTTATCTTTCGCTTCGTAGAGCTTGGTGTCGGCGATCCGCACAAGAGTGTGAGCATCAATGACTGCACCTTTGCCCTCGATCAGAGCCACGCCAAAACTGGCTGTCATATGCATTTGATCTTTATCTTGGGTGAACTCCGTCTCGGAGATCACTTTTCGTAAACGATCCGCAAATCGGAGTGCACCCTGTGTCTGAGTCTGCGTGAGACAAATCAAAAACTCGTCACCACCGTAGCGAGCCGCAAAATCGACCGAACGAATATTCTTTTTAACGATCTCGCCCACCTGGGAAAGCACGTAACTTCCAAAGAGGTGATCGTGTCCATCATTGACGTTTTTAAAGTGATCCATGTCCATCATAATGACGGCCAAGCCATGCTTGTAGCGGCGAGCTCGCTCGATCTCGTTGTTTAAACGATCGTAAATGGACCGCATATTATAAAGACCGGTCAAATCATCGATATCCACCAGGCTTTGTAGCTTTCGATTCGCCTCGCGAAGCTCTTGCTGAGTGCGCTTGAACTTCAGCTGGCTGCGCACGCGAGCGACGAGCTCCAGCGGATTAAAAGGTTTACAAATGTAATCCAAAGCTCCCGACTCCAAACCGCGGATAATGTCTTCCGTCGAATTGTTGGCCGTGAGGAAAATCACCGAAACGTGCTCGTCCTTTTGACGAAGCAATTTCATGGTTTGAAAACCATTGAGTTGCGGCATATTGATGTCGAGAATGACGAGATCTGGAGAGAAATCTTTAAGAAGCTGTATACCTTCGAGGCCACTGGTGGCTTGCAAGACTTTGTAGGACTCGTGTTCGAGAATTCGCGCAAGGAAACGCAAATTGTCTTTGTCATCATCGATAAGAAGAATCTTTTCCTTGTTCATACGCGATCTCACGTCCTAGTTATTACCTACTTTTCTCTTCGGCATGCGTACATATAGAATAAAGCTTTTAGCCAATGATTTCATGGGGAATTGGTCCAGAAATCGCGGTTTTAAGCCTTTTTTTCCAGGCCAACGTCCTGAAAAAAAAAACAGAATTCAAAACAAAAAGGCGCGGGTGTTCGCCGCGCCTCATTTAAAACTCGAAATGCGAGTCAACTTTAGTAAATGGACTCTCCCGTTTGGTCATTGAATCCGTCACAGTCCGCATCGATCGCTAAATTCCTTTCGCACCAAATGGGAAGTGTCGAGACATCACCACCATCATCTGGTGAATCGCCACCAGTTTCTCCAGATCCACCGCCACTATCAGGCACCGACCCACTGCCATCGTCTCCCCCGCTCTCGTCATCCGCCGGAGAGTCTTCGCATAGCCCTAAAAAATCGTGTTGGTCATGATGAGGACCGCCGTGCTTTAAGTGAGCCATAGTGGCCTTCAAAGGTAATATCATTTCTTTCCACTGGGACGGATTCCCCGGAGGTCGATGACAAACTTGGATACAAATGAGATGCTTCGATTTTCCGTGACAGCTGACCTTGTGCTGAACGATGTCCGCTTCCGTAGCGCTTGATAAACTCACCTTTTGGATGGCGCCGCCCTCGCTCCCAGCCAGGCTCATCGGCGCAGAGTCCGATGGTGAATTATTGCTACAGCCCACAGTGACGAGGACGGTAACTCCTACAACAGTGGCAATACCCAAAGACCTTCCAAACATATATCCTCCGTGAAAGAGTTGTCATTGCTTCGACAAGTTTAATTGTACAGGGTTTTTTCGCGAAATAAAATCGGTGTCCCCAACTGGAATGGTGCCAAAAAAGTCGGACTCTTTTGAAGAACTTTTTTGCACCTATTCCTACCAGAACGATGGACATCAATCTCTTCAGTTGTTATGTTCCCAGCCATGTCTTACGAACACAAAAAAATCGATCAAAAGTGGCAACAACGTTGGGAAAAAGAAGAACCTTTTAAGGCGGTGGATTTTTCCGAAAAACCTAAATACTTCGCTCTAGATATGTTTCCATATCCCTCGGGCGCTGGGTTGCACGTCGGGCATATGGCCTCTTACACCCCGACCGATGTGGTCTCTCGCTACAAAAGGCAAAAAGGATTTAACGTTCTTCACCCGATTGGTTACGATGCCTTTGGGCTCCCCGCCGAGCAATACGCCATTCAAACAGGGATTCATCCTGAGGTGACCACCCAAAAATCGATCGAGACGTTCCGACGTCAGCTCAAAAGTTTTGGTTTTAGTTTTGATTGGAGTCGAGAGATTTCAACGTGCTCTCCCGACTATTACAAGTGGACTCAATTTATTTTTAAAAAATTGTTTGATAAAGGACTCGCCTATCAAAAAGAGGCCCCCGTCAATTGGTGTCCCGCACTTAAAACTGTTCTCGCCAACGAAGAGGTTGTCGACGGTAAAAGTGAACGCGGCGGTCACCCCGTCGTCCGCAAACCGATGAAGCAGTGGATGCTTAAAATCACCGAGTATGCCGACGTCCTTCAAAAAGATCTCGATCTGATCGACTGGCCGGAGCGCACGAAGGAAGGTCAACGCAACTGGATTGGAAAATCCATGGGAGCGTTTGTCGACTTTACCGTGAAGGGCAGCAAACATTCATTTAAAATTTATACGACCCGTCCCGACACTCTTTTTGGTGCCACTTTTATGGTGCTCTCTCCCGAGCATCCCCTCGTTGGCGAGCTAACTACCGCCGCCGAGAAAAATCAGGTGGACGCCTACGTCGCCTCCGCGGCCAGTAAGTCGGAAGTCGATCGTAAAGCCAACACGGAAAAAACCGGCGTGCCCACGGGCTCATTGGCCATCAACCCGATTTCGGGTCAGGAAGTTCCGATTTGGATCGCCGACTATGTTCTTATGGATTATGGGACCGGCGCCATCATGGCGGTTCCCGCTCACGATGCTCGTGATTTCGAGTTCGCTACAAAATATAAACTCCCCATCGTTCGCGTTCTCGAAAGCTCCGACGAACTGCCTTACGAGGGCGACGGCATCTTGATCAATTCTGGCTTTCTCAATGGTCTTAAGAAAGACCAAGCCATCGAAAAAGCCATTGAGCATCTCGAAGCCAAAGGCTTGGGCGAAAAAACCTATCAGTACAAAATTCGCGATTGGCTTTTTAGCCGCCAACGCTATTGGGGCGAACCTTTCCCGATCGTTCACATGGCTGATGGCCCTCAAAGTGTTCCTGTGGAAGAGCTCCCAGTCATTCTCCCTCAGGTTCCCAACTACGAACCGTCGGAAGACGGCCAGGCCCCCCTTAGCCGAAATCAGGACTGGGTGGAGTACACGAGCAAAGACGGAAAAAAAGGTCGTCGCGAAACCGACACCATGCCAGGGACCGCGGGCTCGTGCTGGTACTTCTTGCGCTACACCGATCCTAAAAATGAAAACAGCTTCGCCGACTTCGAAAAGCAAAAATACTGGATGCCGGTGGATCTTTACGTCGGTGGGCCCGAGCATACCGTGAGCCATTTGCTCTACTCGCGCTTTTGGCACAAAGTGCTTTTTCAAGAAGGATTGGTCAGCCATCCCGAGCCGGTGAAAAAATTAGCCCATCAAGGAATGATCCTGGGTCCCGACGGCGAAAAAATGTCCAAGTCTCGTGGGAACGTGATAAACCCCGACGTGGTTCGCGACGAGTACGGCGCGGATGCTCTCCGCTGCTTTATTTTATTCTTAGGACCGATGGATCGCGACAAGCCTTGGTCACCGAGTGGAATTGTCGGCGTGAAGAAGTTTTTAGAACGCGTTTGGCGCCTTTGCATTTCCGAAGACGGCCAATTTGTGGGCGACGACAGCGAGATCCCGGTGGAGCTCGAAAAAGTGTTGCATAAAACCATCAAAAAAGTCGGCGAGGACATCGAAAGCCTCAGCTTCAACACCTGCATTAGCGCTCTGATGATTTTGGTGAACGAGACTTACCAGCACAAGTGCCAATCCCGAAAACTTCTGAAACCGCTTGTGAGCCTTCTCGCCCCGTTTGCTCCTCACATTTGCGAGGAGATTTGGGAAGCCATGGGTGAGAAAAGTTTTTCTTCCCTTTCGCCGTGGCCTGAGTACAATCCGAAGTTGACAGTTGATGACACTGTAAGTATTGGAATTCAAGTAGACGGGAAACGGCGTGGCGCAATGGATCTGGCAAAGGATGCCACTGAAGATCAAGCCATGCAAAAAGCCTTAGCGATCGATGCGGTGAAAGCAGCGATCGGAGAGAAAGGCGTAGGGAAGGTTATTTATGTACCAGGAAAAATTCTCAACATCATCGGCAAGCGATAAAACTTCCGACGCCGAAAAGGTCGCGGGCAAGACTATGGAAAAAACAGGTTGGACTCCGCAAAAGTCGAAAGAGCTTTACGGAATTGAAACTTGGGGCCACGGATATTTTGATATCAACGACCGTGGGAACATTGTTGTGTGTCCTCGTGGCGCTCAAGGACCACAGGTCGATCTTCTCGAGCTTGCGACCGATCTTAAAGAGCGCGGAATTCGCGCTCCCATGCTCCTTCGCTTTCCAGACATCACTAAAGAACGCATTAAACTTCTCAACCAGTGCTTTGCCAACGCCATCAACGAATACAATTACAAAGGCCGTTACCAAGGGGTTTACCCGATTAAGGTCAATCAGCAACGCCACTTGGTGGAAGAGATCATCAACTTTGGTGAAACTCATAACCTCGGTCTTGAGTGCGGAAGTAAACCCGAGCTTCTCATCGTTTTAGCGATGATCCACACCAACAATGCTCTGATTATCTGTAACGGATTTAAAGATTCAGAATACATCGAGACGGCCGTTCTTTCGCGCAAGCTCGGTCGCAACACGGTGATCGTGGTAGAGCGTCTTGAAGAACTCACTTTGATCATCAAAGCCTCTAAAAAATATAACACCCGTCCTAAAATCGGTCTCCGCGCCAAACTTCAATCGAAGGGTGCTGGGCGCTGGGTGGATTCCGGTGGAGATCGCTCTAAGTTTGGATTAACCACTTCCGAAATCTTCGAAGCCTTTGAGATCATGAAGAAGGAAGATTATCTTAACTGTTTGGATCTCGTTCATTTCCACATTGGTTCGCAAATTCCTTCCATCAAACAAATTAAGAGCGCACTAAAAGAAGGCGTACAAATTTACACCGAACTTCATAAAATGGGGGCTTACCCCACTTACCTCGATGTCGGCGGTGGTTTAGGAATCGATTACGATGGCACCGGCCTTTCCGAATCCTCGGTGAACTACACCGAGCAGGAATACGCTAATGACATTATCAGTATCGTCCAGTCCACTTGCGAAGAGAAAAAAGTAGCGATGCCTACGATTGTTTCGGAGTCCGGCCGAGCCACTGTGGCCCATCACTCCGTTTTGATTTTTGATGTGATCGGAACCAATCGCGTTGAGCAAACAGGTCCACCGCCTGAACTTTTAAAAGATGATCATAAGGTGGTGCATGAACTCCTCGATCTTTACAACAGTCTCACCATTGAAAATCTTCGCGAGTACTACAACGACTTAAACGATCTTAAGGAAAACACGCTCCAGCTATTCACCTTTGGTCTTTTGTCTTTGGGAGAAAAGGCGAAGATCGAAAAACTCTTTTGGTGCATTTCGACCAAAATGGCAAAACTGGTCGAGAGTGATCCTGACCATGAAGACATTAAAAAACACATGCGTGAATTCTTGTCGGACACTTACTTTTGTAATTTCTCTGTGTTTCAATCTCTTCCTGACTCCTGGGCCGTCGATCAAATCTTCCCGGTAATGCCCATTCATCGTCACAACGAAGAGCCCCATAAGCAGTCGATGCTTGTGGATTTAACGTGTGATTCGGACGGTAAGATTGGTCAATACTTGTCTATTCCCGATGGAGCCCCTTTATCTACATTGCCTACTCACGAAGTGATTCCCGATGTTCCTTACTACATGGGAGCTTTTCTTGTGGGTGCTTACCAAGAAATTCTTGGGGATCTTCATAATCTTTTTGGAGATACCGATGCGGTTCACGTTTCGATCTCTCCCGAGGGTTATCAGATCGAGCACGTCGTGGAAGGTGATACGGTTTCCGAGGTGTTGAGTTATGTTCAGTACAATCGCGAAGAGCTCATCAATCGCATTCGTCGCGCCAGCGAGTCGAGTATCGCGAACAATAAAATGAGCCGTCAGGAAGCCAAGCATTTGATCCAGTTGTATCAAGAAGGTTTGTCTGGATACACGTATCTTGAGGAGCCTGATCACTTCTTTGGTGTTTAACTATTTTGGCCCACCCGTGAGATCCTTCGCTCACGGGTGAAGTAAAATGCGACTTTTCTTTAATTCCCATCAAGACTTTTTACTAGGAATGTATCACCTTAGGACATCCGTCTAATTCATTTTTCTAAATTCGCTCGAACTCATTTTTTTTGTTCAAAAATGATACCCTAATCTCACCTTTTCGCGAGTTCTTCCGATAAGAAATGATAGGGAAAAATGCAGATAAATCAGCGCCTTCAATCAACGTTAAAAATTCTCAGCACAGCAAGTTTTGTTGCAACCTTGCTCTGGTCTCCTTTTTCCAAAGCGGCGTGCGGAGCCACGACCATCACTTGGCAAGCCAATGCAAACACCACCGTATGGACAAATACAAATAACTGGAATCCGAACAACGTTCCCGATGCGGCGACGGAGAATGCATTCATCGTTGCGGATTGGCAAATTCCCACGCTTCCCGCGACGGCGAGAACTCTGTCGTGTCTGGAAATCAATTCCGGCTCGATGACAGCTCCGGCTTCTAACACGTTAACCATCGTTGGAGATTATTTTAGAAACGTGAATTCAGGATCGATGATTGTTCCTGGAGGAAGTACTTTTACCGTCCAAATGTCAGGAACTGGAACGCAAAGTTTTGAAAACGTCGATCCCATTCCCCGACTGACCATCAACAATGCGACAACAGTCAATTTCCCACGCGCCTTTACCATCACGAATGCATTCACAATTAACGCAGGTGCTGGAAACATTAACGTCAACGCCGATCTCGAAGTCCAACAGACCACCGCATTAGTTATTCCTGTCTCTGCCACACTCACCGTCGGGACCGGAGTGACTCTTAAACTCAACGGCGGCGTCACTGTGAATGGTGTTTTGAGAATGCAACCGGGTTCGCGTTTACTCTTAGCCAATGGACGCACTCTTGCGGTAGGTACAACGGGATTGATTCGCATCACTGGCTCTTCTGGGAATGCGGCCATTATTAACTCCTACGATAGTAGTTCTACATACACCTTTAACGTTCAAGGTAAGATTGATGCCGAGTATTTCTCAATCCGTCGCATGACCGCAGCGGGGGTGAATATCACGGGTAACCTGCAAGATTTATCCAATGGTAACTTTACTGATATTCCTAATGGGGGGTACGGCTTTACTTTAGGTACAGGTTCCACGGTCACACCGACGATCCTAACGGGCTTAGGGTTTTACGGCAACGGCGGATCGCCACGAAACATCAATGCAACGTCGTTTACCGGCGCCGCGTTTTCTCTGAATAACTGGTATGGCTTTGGTGATACGGCCAACGAAACCGATCCCAGTAACAAATTGAACTGGGGAACCGAAGCACCGGTGGAAGTTCTGGTCAGCAATAACTCTCCCGCCGGAGCACCTCCGGCGACAATTGCGCGATCCTCTGGCTATGTTCACTTTGGAACATTTGCATTTGCGCTCTCCGACACGGCGACCGCCACCGATGTCACGTCTATTCGCTTTACGGTCGATGGCGTGAATTCGAACGCGGATGTCGAAGGCATCCGTGTTTACAGAGATGATAATTTAAACTGTGTCTACAATGCTGGCGTCGACTCTCAAGTGGGGGGAGATTTTTTACCCACGGGGACTCCCGGTAAAATCACAGTCGCGTTCTCGGCTGGGCAAATTAATTTAGCGGACACGACTCCTAAATGCGTTCACGTCCTCATGGCGACTTCAGCGACGGCGGGGGTTGCTCATACTTTAGGAATAAAAATCGATGCAACCGACGACATCGTTAACTCTCAAAACTATACGCTCTCCAAAACTACGGGACCTCCGGTAGCTGCGGGTTTAACTTCGGTCACGGGACTCGCCACAATTAAGTGGAATGGTGGTACAAGCATAGTCACAACTCTCGCGGCCAATTGGACACCGAACACGGTACCCAACGCCACTCGAGATTGTGCGATTGGAGTTGGATACAACGTCCCAAGAATGTCGGCGACGTTGGCATGTATGAATGCAGAACTCATTTCTGGCGGATCTCTCGACTGGAACAACACGGCCAACCTCTTTACATTTACGGGCTCGATGATATTTGCGAACACATATACATTTACGGCCGCTGCCGCCGGTATTGTTCGAGCCACAGGTACAAATGAACAATCGGTCTATTTAAATAACGTGACGTTCCCCGGTAACTTTGAATCCAATGCGACCGGCCCTGTAACTTTCGAAAATAGCGGCACCATCACCGGCAATCTGACTCTCAACTCGGGAATTACACGAATCGCTGCTGGAGCGACCGTTACGGTTTCGGGAAACATCGTGGTCAATAATGGCGCGACCTTAGATATTGAGCCGGGCGGTACTTTAGTGATGGCCAATGGGCGCACGATCACTGTGAACAACGGAGGAACTTTAGAACTCATCGGAAATACCGGAGCGAATGCGGCCATTCGCGGCTTGAATAATACGAGTGCGTATACGATTACGGTCTCAGGAATAATTCGTGCTCAATACTATGCCTTACGCCATTTAGGTGCGACCGGGCTGACCATTAACGCAGCAGCGACGATTGACGGGACCTATCAGTTAAGTAATGGGTCCTTCACTTATCCCATCGGAAATAATTCGGAAATGCTTCGACTCTTGCGACAAGTTCCCACGAACACTTTAGACGCAATGACTTTCGATCATAATGGCTCGGGTGCCACCGGCGTTAAGAGTGTGTTTACGAACACCACTGCTGGAACTCTCAATATGACGAACTACTCGGGTTCCATCACCGGAGCGGCAAACAGCACCTCCAACAATTACATCGTCACCTGGGTTTCTCTAACGAGCACTCTAGACATCTCTGTCGATACAACAGCTCCAACAAACGTCAACCAAGGTGCTGTGGTCAACATGGGTCGTTTTGGTCTTGAACAGACCAATGCGGGAGCATTTAGCAATACCGATGTGACTTACGTTCGTCTCACGCTCACAGGTACGGGCTCCGCATCTGACGTGGATTTTGTATCCCTTTATTATGATTCTGCTTGCACGGGTACCGGAGGAACGCTGATCGACATGAAGCCATTTACGGGCAATCCCGCTCGGGCTGAATTTACCAGCATTACTGGGGCGACCGTCCAGGCCGACCCCACCACTCCTCCTAAACGCTGTTTCTATGCGACCTTCTCGGTAGCGGCACTCGCTACGAATGGAGCCACGATCGGCTATCGGGTCGATTCAAGCACTCATATTGTCAACTCCCAAGGATATGCTTTTAATGGTTCAGCTTCTCCGCCCATTGGTTTTGGAACTTCCACTATCGTCGGAAACACCACTTACTGGACAGGAGCGACAAGCACAGTTTGGACCGTCGCTGGCAACTGGAACGGCGGTGTCCCTACTTCGACCATCAATTGTTATATTAACGCTGCCACCAACAATCCTGCAATTACTACGGGGACTCAATCCTGTAACTCGATGACGATTGGTACGGGCACTTTAACTATGAGTGGCGGACAATTAGAGATCTATGGATCTTTTGACAATACGGGCACCTTTAATCAAGGTGGTCGCCCTCTCATTATTCGTGATAACGGTACGGTAGCGACATCGCAGACCGTTTCGAGCACTTCTACATTGGATAATCTCCAGTTTAACAAAACTGCTGGCGGATCCGTTTCGGTCGGAAGTAGCGTGATTAATGTGACGACGGCAATGTCGCTTCCCGCGGGCAGTAATTTCACTTTCCAAATCCCAGATAGCAAAACACTTTCCGCTGCAGGAGGTTTAACTCTAACGGCCGGAGCGATGAATATCGCTGGCGGCGGACGACTCGAAATCGGTGCCTCCCAGACATTAACTGTCAATGGCGGAACACTCTCTACTCAAGGGGTTAACGACGCTTACCCTCAAACTCTAAGCAACAAAGCGACCATCACACGCCGCGGTGGCACAGGCACTTGGAATTTTACCGCGACGTCAGGGACGATGAATCTCGTCGGATTTCTCATCGAATGGTTAGGAACTGCTGGGGTCAATATCGGTGGAACCACCAACGTCACGCAAATTAACGGGGGACAACTTCGTAACTTGCCGAGCACAGCGAGTATGCGTGCGATTCAGTTTAATAATACGGGCACATTACCTTCGACCATTAGCAACTTTGGCTGGAACTGGGGACCCTCCAACAGTCCACCGACGGAGGCGACTGCTTACTTCCTCGGATTCTCTTCGGGCTGCTCGAGCAGAACTGTCAGTTTCGATCAGTGGTTCGGAGACTTTTGGCCGTACGCAACGACAAATACCGACGCCAAAATCTCGGAGACGAACTGTAATATCGTGATTGATAAGGCTAATTCACCGGTATCTCTTACGGAGTACAAAGCGATCGCTTACGACAATAAAGTCGTCCTCAGTTGGACGACAGGTCTTGAATGGTTACATCGCGGCTTTAATCTCTATCGAAGTTTATCTCCCGATGCAGGTTACGTCCAAATCAATCCTTACCTTATTCGTAACGACATTTTTTCGACGACGATTCATGGAACCTATGCGTTTATTGATGAAGACGTGGATAACAACCAAACGTATTACTACAAACTGGAAGACATTTCGAACACCGATGAGCGCACTTTGCACGGGCCGATAACAGCGACACCGAATGCGGCCTACGGAGCCCCACCTCCACCGCTGGCAGGCACAATTGTTTCGAACAACCCCTCAGGAAGTCAGAGCACCGGCGGATCAAATCCGGCGGATGCAACGCCAGGACTCACCCCTCTTGAAACCAACATCACTTTGGTCGCAAAGACAGCCAATTCCTATCGACTCAAAATTGTCGTTCCAAACTATACGCTCAACACTCATCCGACCCATGTGGCGTATCAACAGATCAGTATTCCGCTCTACACGAAATCCACAGCTGTTGGGTCACCCGAGCTCTTGTCTCGCACACTGATGTTAAAAATTCCAGGAGCGACTTCGGCCCAATATACGATCGTCAACGAAACATCATCAACCGCAGGAAGCTTGGCCCTTGCGCCCGCACCGCAATGGGTTCTCGTCGGAAATATGTACCAAGAACAATGGAGCTTAGATACCGCGGTTTACGCGACGAATGCTTTCGCGCCAAGTTCTCCGATCAGCTTGGGAAATATTGTTAATAATAACGGGCAACACTACCTTCCGGTGGTGATTCAACCTTTGTCTTACAATCCCGCCCAGCAACAACTTAAAAAATACAACGAACTTCTTGTTGATATTTTTCTCGACGGCAATTCCAATTGGACACCTGATGCTCCTCTCAATTTAACTCAAGCATGGTCTACAGAAGGTGGCTTAAAAATCGGATTAAACAAAGACGGAATGTACAGTCTGTCTTTTGATGACATGTTGACCTCGGGCGTGATCGGACCTTTCTATAATGTTCCTGTAGATACATTAAAGCTTTATATCTTCGATCAAGAACAAGCGATTGATGTGATCAGTACGAATAGCATTTTCGACTCTGGCGATACCATTCGATTCTTCGCACGCAACGTATCGACTCGTGAAAGTAAAAACAGCTACGCCCTCCTCGTCTCGGATCATTCGACAGCGTCGACGGGTCTTCGCATGACACCGGTCGATAAGAGTGGCCTAACTGCAGTCCCTTCAAACCAATTAGGCTTTATCAGCAAAGTGCGTGTTGAAGAAAATAACGTCGCCATATTTAATGAGCCGTTTGACGACAACATGGACCATTTTGTTTGGGGATTATTTTATGGAGTTGCCGGTGGGGCCTCGACTCCATTGGTTACAGATGTGGAAATCCACGGGATCGTCCCAGACACGAGCGTTGCGGTTCATGCCATGATGAAGTCACGCTCGACAACGAGCACCAATTATCAGCATCATCTTAAACTTTTCATCAACTCATCGACCATCGCCAATGCGGAAGCGACTTTTAGTTCTAGCGAACCCCAGATTGTTACTTTTAACGTACCTGCCTCGGCGTTTGTCGAAGGTCTCAATCGCATCACCATCGAGCCCACCGGATCTCTGCTGATTAATGGTGAGTACGATATGGTTTATATCGATTACGTCGATATTTATTACACGCATAATTGGACGGCCGATGACGATAGAATCACTGTGCTCAACTCAAGAACGGACTCTGATTTTTATGTGGATGGATTTAGTGCCAACGACATCGTCGGTTATGACATCAGCCAGCTTGGAAATATTCAAAAATTAATCAATTTGAATATTCAGGCCACTGATAACGGTTATGGAGTTATTATTCCCACCGCTGGAGACATCACATTTGATCGTCGCTTTTGGCTATCGACCGAAAGTAAACTCCTAGCGCCTGCGAGCTTGGAACTCATTTACGGAAGCAATCTCAAAGATCCGAGCAATCAGGGCCAAGTGATTTATATAGGGGCCCGCGAACTCCTCGATGCGGCTCAGCCTCTGGTGAACGCTCGCTCCGCTCAAGGCTATAAAGTCGCCACTGTGGATCTCGATAGCATTTACAATGAGTTTGGTCTTGGGGTTCATAGCGCAGAAGCCGTTCGCGAGTTTTTAAACTATGCACATACCTATTGGTCAGTAAAGCCGGAGTATGTGGTCCTTCTTGGTGATGGAACCTATGATCCTAAAGGGTATCAGAACCCTGTGATCCCTTTGCGTTTTCCAGTAAAATTGCTCAAAGGGTCTGCGTTCGATTATGCCTCAGACCATTGGTATGTAACCTCTGATGAGAGTAGTAGTGCGTTCGCGGTGATTGGTCGCATTCCGGCTCGCACCGTCGAAGAGTTAAATGACTATGTTAATAAGGTTTTAACTTACGAGTCTGGACAAACAAAACCAACAAGCTCATCTATGGTCCTATTGGCCGATAAGGCCCATTACTCCGGTGAAAACTTTGACGGTTTTGTGACGGAACTGAATAGCAGTATCCAGCAATGGGCGCCGTCGACACCCACCACAATGATGAGCCGCACTCAGCTCGGAGACAGCGTTTTCAAATCGAAAGTGTCGGAAAGCTTTTCAACTTCGGCTCTTATTCATTACATGGGTCACGGGGCAGAGAATATGTGGGCCGATAACCATATTTTTAATGTGAACGATGTCGATGCGCTCACCAACACTCAACTCCCCGTCATTGCGGCAATGAATTGTTTAAATGCCAACTTCTACGATCCGAATAGCATCAGTCTCGCGGAAAAACTTGTCATGAAGAAAAACGGCGGCGCGATACTCTTCTGGGGATCGACCTCTATGACTCCTCCGAGTGTTCAATCGGTTTATCAAAAAGCATTTTATGAAAGACTTTTAAGTAACCCACTGGCCTCGATGGGCGATGCGGTTAAGCTTTCTAAATCCCAGGCCGAGCTCCAGTCTCCATTTAAAGAAGCCACTCACTCTTGGACAATTATTGGTGACCCGCTCATCAAAGTGGCGGTGACCAACTCACCTGTCAGTGCGCCAGCGTCCAGCAGTGGGGGTGGATCTAATGGATGCTCACTGTTTGCGGGTTATGGACAAAATGCAAACAATCCTCCTTGGGATTTGATCTTCGCATTTGCGCTAGAATGTCTCATCGCTCTTGCCGTCATCCGATTATCTGTTAAAATCGCTAAGACGAATTAATAGCGAGTTCTAAAACATCATGAGAAAACTTTATAATTGGGTCCTTAAATGGGCCGATCATCCTCACAATTACACGTTTTTAGCATTTATCACATTTATTGAGGCCTCGTTCTTTCCAATTCCAAACTACCCTCTACTTTTCGCGATTTGTGTAAACAACCCACGTAAGGCTCTTTGGGCTTCCACAGTTTCGACAGTCTCATCCGTGGCCGGTGGAATTTTTGGATACGTGATCGGCTATTGGCTTTGGCAGTCGACCAGCGAATTCTTTTTTACTTATGTGTTCACCGAACAGACGTATCAGGTGGTCTCCGAAAAGTTTCAAGAGAACACCTTTATTGCGGTTCTCTTAGGGTGTTTTACCCCGATCCCCTTTAAGGCCTTTACAATTACCGCGGGAGCGGCTCATGTTCCTCTACTGCCATTTATTTTAGGGATAAGTCTTGGACGAGGTTTCCGTTTTTATTTCATCGGAATTTTGTTTTATTTTTGGGGAGAACCAGTTAAAGCATGGATAGAAAAACATTTGGAGAGATTGACTATTGTCACTACGGCTATTATCGCCATCTCCTTAACAATTTACTACTCATGGAGATAAAATGGAATTCAATCCCAATGCGACTGGCGTTAAAGATGCGGGAATTTTCTCTCTCCCGTTTACCTATAAAAACTCTCAGCTCATTCTTCTCCCCGTTCCTTGGGAAGTCACCACTTCCTATGGCAACGGGACTTCCTATGGACCGAAATCCATTTACGAGTGCAGCAGCCAAATTGATCTCACTCATCTCGACGCCGGCCCGGTGTACAAACGCGGGATGTTCTGGGAAGATTCTCAGCATGATGCATGGCTAAAGCTCAACGATGAGTATAAGCCTCAAGCCATTCGCGTGAAAGAATCTCTCGAACGCGGTGAAGAACTGTCGCCGGAGCTTAAAAAATCGGTCATCGGGATCAATAAAGCCAGCGACATGATTCATGAGCAAGTTTATCAAGCGTCCAAAAAAATTCTGGCCGATGGGAAAATCCTTGGCACTGTGGGAGGCGACCACTCATCTCCCCTCGGGGCGATTCGCGCTACAAGCGAAAAGCATCATCAAGAAATGACAGTGATTCATATTGATGCTCACGCCGATCTTCGCGACGCTTATCAGGGATACAAACATTCTCACGCGTCCATTATGAGAAACGTCATGGAGGATGATCTTGCTCCCCAAAAGTTGATTCAACTCGGAATTCGAGACTTCTGCCAAGAGGAATTGGACTATATCCAAAATAATCCTCAAAAAGTAAAAACGTATTTTGATCGCGACTTAAACCGAATGATGGCTCAAGGAAAAAACTGGCATCAGGTCTGCGAAGATATTCTTAAAAATATTCCAACCGAGAAGATTTATTTCTCTGTGGATATTGATGGCTTCAATCCCACGCTTTGCCCGAATACGGGGACGCCAGTGCCCGGTGGTTTAGAGTTTTTCCATATGACAGAACTGATTTATTTCCTTTTGCAAAAACGTAAAAAGCTTGTGGGCTTTGATCTTTGTGAAGTGACTCCCGACTCGCCGACAGATCTCGACTGTTGGGATGGCAACGTGGGAAGTCGCGTCTTATACAATTTGTGTTGCTACACCCTCTTCTCAAATGTTTAAACCATTCTATAGCTAATTAGGAGGCATGTAGGATGAGATTATTTCGTATTTTATTTGTTTCTATTGGCCTATGCTTAGGCACAACAGGTGCATTCGCTCAGGGCAATGGACCGGTGGCGGACTCCAACTTGGGATTACATCACGAGAGCGAAATCGGTTATATCGTTGTCGGTGGAAACGCCAAATCTCAATCTTTCAGTGGTAAACAGGCCACCGTTTATCAATGGGAAAAAGATCTTCTTAAATTTACCGGACACTACCTTAGCACGCGCGCTCAAAACCAAGCGACCGGAAATGTCGAAGGCACTGCCGAGAACTGGTCGTTAGCGCTTCGAGAGGAACATATTTTTGTTCCTAATCAGTTCAATATGTTCTTACAAGCAGGATTAAACAAAGATCGCTTCGTGGGGATTAATCTTGGTAACTCTTACGATCTCGGCGTGAAATACTTTTGGATTTCTTCAGACACCACTAAGTTTTTCTCGGAGATCGGTTATAAGTACTTAAAGGAAGATTTGGCCACGGTGATTGCTGGCACTCGAGTCGATACGGATCTTGAATCTCACTTTGCTCGTGTGTTTTCGCAAATCGACTACGCTTTTAGCCCTACGACAAAATTTGGTCTTTGGGTGGAATATCTTCCGGATCTCAAAAACGAGGATAACTATCGTATTAACTTTAGCCCGTACGCTTTGGCGGTTCTCTCTGACACATTCTCACTTAAATTTGGCTACGAAGGTCAATATCGTAATACGCCAGTTACTGGAAAAATTGAACGCCTCGATTATCGACATGTGACGGCTCTCATCGCCCGATTCTAAGGAGAGGAAACAGAATAAAAAAAGGAGACCTCTAAGTCTCCTTTTTTTATTCGTCTTCTAAGTCATCGCGGACAATTAGAATGTCGAGTAAACGGGTTTGAGAGTCACATAAAAGTAGAGATCTGTAGAAACAATCTTTTGAGTTTCGGGGTAAAAACGCACTTCGGTTGATAGTGCATCCTTTTGCTCGCCCTTGTAAATCCAATGAAATCTTGATTTTTCGACAAGAGCCGGTCGAGCTTGCCAGCTTTCAAAGTCCTGCTTGTCACTGGAGAGCACTTGCTGCCACCGGTAGTAAGAAATTCCCTCAGGTTTGCGAGTAGAAATGATCTCAATATCGGAACTCTGAACACGGTAAACACAAACTTCGATGGGCTCCCAGGCCTTTTCGTATTCCAATTGATTAAAGCCGCAAGCCGTTGGAACAAGAGCTCCGGCGGGTTTTAATTCCTTTTTACTCACCTCTTGAGCGACAGACATTAAACTTGATAGAGCGATAATACCTAACCATGTCATCTCGAACCTCCCGTGTTAAAAGTTCTGTTTCTTTTGACCCATTGCCCACAAATTGTCTAATGAATTCACCCGAACTCTTTGTGCACTCCCAGTATCTACGAGTTCCAAAGATGACGGAGCCATTCCTTGAAACCCTTAGGTCGCGGTGTAATTACCGTGATCTGCTCGCGACGGCAATACGACTGCTTGTCATCACATATAAAGAGTTCGATGGCCGTCTCACCGGCTTTCGTGATCTGACATTCCACGGCAGACTCTTCCACCTTTAATAGGCGACCGGAGCCACAGCTATTTTTACTCTTAAGATTAAAATGGTGCTGGGTCACGGGCTTAAACACAATGGTTTCGTTGAGTGCAACTTCGGCAGGAAAAGGCATCAGCAAGGTTTGCTCGTCCAAGGCAACGCTAGGAGTAATCGACAAATGAAAAACGGTGTAGAATATTATAGCGATCAGCATATTTCCTCCCATTTCGATAGAGAGGTTGTATAGTAATTTACTCTTGTCATCAAGGTGGCGTGAGCGACCCAAAAACCGAGGGATCAATGAAGGAAAAATCACAGGAAAAATGGTGGTCTGACGGATTAAAGTTTGAGTGCCAGCAATCGGGGAAATGCTGCGTTTCTCACGGCGAATATGGCTTTGTGTACGTGACCAGAGAAGACCGTCGCAATATGGCCCAAACGCTCAAGATGAGTACCATCCAATTTACCAAAAAATTCTGTGACAAATCGGATGGAATTTATCACATCAAAGACACCGGGAGCGAGTGCCTCTTTCTTTTAAACAATAAATGCACCGTTTATAAATCGCGCCCCACGCAGTGCCGAACTTGGCCCTGGTGGCCAGAAACAATGAATGCCAAGGCTTGGAAAAAAGAAGTGGTCACTTTTTGCCCGGGCGTCGGCAAGGGCCGCAAATGGTCGGCCGAAGAAATCGATAAAAACATCGCTGAACAAGCCGAATGGGAAGAAAATCTTCATAAATAAAAGCGTGGGCATTTTTTGTGAACACTTCAAGTGAGATGCAAAAAGCCTCTTAAAAACCGAGTTCCATTTTTGAGGAGGACTGGGTTCTTAAGAGGCTTTTTGCCTTTTGTATGTGCGGAGATTTTTATTCGGCGTTGCTGGCGTAACGCTTCTTCATCGATTCGCGGATTTCTGCGCCTTCGATGCTGAGGCGAGTCCAAGGGATCGCTTTGAGTCTTTCGGGCTCAATGCCCTCTTCGGTTTCTTCGCAGATACCGAACATTCCGGATTCGATGCGGCTCAAGGCCTGTTCGATTTCGAAGAGCTGCTGGCGAAGACGATCGTGAAGAGAAAGAATTTCTTTTTCGTTAAGGATGCGTGCGGTTTGATCCGCCTCGTCCCCACCTTTATCTTCAAAGTAGAGGTCTTTACGCACTTCTTGTACGCGGTTCAGGATATCTTCTTTCGTACGGATAAGTTTGCCTTTGCATTCTTCAATTAAGGCTTTGGTGATGATCGACATAAAAATCCCCCTCCATGTCATTTTTGTGGTGAGACTCTCCCCAGAGCTTCAACCTACAACCTAGTTCCTTTCCCATTTGGAACTGCGGACTATTAAGACACGCCCCAAATATAAAAGGCAAACAATTTTTCTGTAAATACCTTAAATAATATCGATACTTTACCAAAGTACTGCTTATACCTCGAACCCGGGTTGAGTCTGTGGATCTCCCGCAAAGCCAGATCTGATGCGGGTTTTACCGATAATTCATTGTGTGGATAACTCATCAGGATAGCTACTGATGCGACGCACATTTTTGATGTAAGATGATCTCAGATTTTGCTTAAAAACTAACCCGAGAGCGTGACCGAGGCTCCCAAATCGCGTTTTCATGGGCCCAATGGACTTGTCCGTAATCATCTTTGAGCTTGAGCCATTCCTCATCTCTATCCACTTTTTGGAAGGCGGAGTACTTTCGAGCTCGACCTAAATCGGTGATGCCGAAGTTTGTTCCAGGTCCCACTCGCAGGTTCGCGGTTTTAGCTTTGACCACAGCACAGTCCAATTTACTGCTGACATATTTTGCGTGAACCCAATGTTTAGCGCCATCGACATCCTTCACTTGGATCCAAGCACCCTTCCGATCCACCTGCAGGAGCGGCATAAATTTAGGGACAGTCCAGCTGATCTTCGATTTAGCATCGGGACGCGACCGTAAGCGCGTCTTATCGGAGTTCACGCACAAAGCGTGGCTGGTGGTCGAAAGGATCAGGGATAAAAGAAGGAGAAGAGTCTTCATATCTATCAGTATAACAAACTGGCTTTGATATGGACCTAGCCCTCCCGGAAACTCTACTAAAGGAGGGCTTTCGAAATGGATTAATCGATCTCGAGCTGGAGACCCTTATTTTTGGTCACCTGATAATAATCATCACTCAACGCTGAGGGCAGAATCGTAATCGATACGCTTCCTAAAAGATTGCGTTCGATGAGTAAATCTTGTGAGCGAGCCACGATTCCATTGAGCGTAATTCTGAGTGCGTTAGGATCCTCGGCTTTATTGAGCAGAATGGGGAGCAATCTAAGATTGGCGTACATATCTGCATAAAGATATCGAACTTTGACTTTAGCTGAAGCCGGCGGAGCCGAATTAAATTTAATATACCCTTCCGAAAATACGAAGTTAGATCCAGAAACCGGAGTCGAATTGACACTGACTTGAATATCATTCTTAAAAATTTGTTGATCTGATAATTTCCAGTTCTTAATAAACTGAGGTTTGCCGCTCGGGAACGTCGCCGAAACTTTGACGTCTTCGATTTTTCCGAGCTGAGCCGACTTGAGTTGTAAAGAAACCTGTCGTTGATCTAACGGAGCCGTCGGATCTAAGTTTGGAATATTATCTACGATGTAGGTCAAACGATAGGTGGAATTAATTCGATCGATGATTTTTGAGAGAATTTGATCCAAAGTCACTTTGCCGGCGATCACATCGGAGAAGAGAAAGTGTTCTCCCTTACTCTTATCAACAATACTCTGATAACCTTGAAATGACGTGGTATAGCCGGGCATACTTGGAGTGACTCCAAATACCGTGGCCTGAGAATCTTCGAGAGCTTTAGAAACCTCTGACATTTGAGGCGCATTCTCGCCGATAATCCCTTGGTTTCCTGGTGAGTAAAGGAATCCAGCGTCCGTGACGAGGATCACAAACTTTTGAGCATCGGTGCGGAAAGGCGCTTGTGAAGCATCAATCAAAGCACGCATCGGGTTTTCATCGTAGTCGGGCCAGCCCGGATCTTGTCCTGCGCCTTTAAAGGCGCGAAGTTTTGCCAGCTCCGAAATCAACTCGTTCGTCTGAGTCATATCTCCTGACGGATCGTTATCAAAAAAGCGATCGCATTTTTTAACAGTATAATCACCAAATGTAGATAGACACATGCGCGTGTGATAGCCCTGCGCCCGGGAGTTTAAAATAAACTGACGCAAGCGTTGCTTCGCCGTTTCGATAAACTCAGACATCGTTCCGGTGACATCCACCACAAAAACGATATCGACCACCTGATTTTTCTTAGAGGACTCTTTAGAGACGGTGAAGTCGGAGACACCCACACTGTTTTCGCTTAAAACAAAATCGCTTTTGACAAGATCTCGAGCGCCAGCACCACTTTGAGTGATGTAGGCCATCAAGGTCATCTCGTTCGTCAGATTCGGAATCTGTTCGAAAGCGGCTTCGGAGTAATTTAAAGGAAAGAATACGCTTTTGTCTGTCAGCATATCTTCCATCGCCTTTTCACTGGTCGGCGAAAAGCTCTGTTGTGAGCACGCGACACCTAATAGGAGTAAAGACGATAACGCGAAATTATGTAGTTTGATCATAAAGCCCCCCTTTGGACCTACATAAGTCTCGGTCTAGGAGGGTGAAATTTTGAGGAAACACTACTAAAGATGTGAGAAAAGTCTTTGGGCTGCCACTGACGTAGAGCTGAGTCAGGTCCTGTAGAAGATTTTATCAATCCCTAGAAAATTCAATACCTTGACCAAGGTCTAGGTGTCTTTGAAATCTATAAGATCAACCGCAACTCCGAAACAAAAACAAAAAAACTGATTCCGAAGAAGAAAATGGCTGGGGCCATCTGTCTGAAAGAATCGCGAAGACGCACACGCACGAGAGCGCCCATCACCATCAAGATGGACAAACCTAATGAGGCTAATAGTGTCAGCCAAGGAAAATAAAACCCTGCGGCCAATCCGATTCCACCCGCGATTTCCAAAACTCCGATAAGCACTCGAAAATGTTCCAGCTGGTATCGACGAAACTCGTCCGCCATTTTATTTGCAAAGAGACAACTAATTCCATAAATTGGAAATGAAACTAACATTATCAATTGAAAAACAATTGCAGCCGTCTTCACGAATTGGATCGTGAGCCATGGAACGCAAAGCTTACAGGGGGAATATTTGTGATCGCCGCTAAAGTCCTACAAGTCATCGTTGCCTTCAGTCTCTTAAATGTTTGGATACTGAGATACTCTAAACCTTCCGGGTATAGAGGTAAAGATTCTAAAAATTTAAAACAAGAGTTTGAGGCTTATGGCCTCGCAAGTTGGATCCACTACGTTGTGGGCGCTTTGAAGATCGGCGCGTCGATTCTGCTCTTGGTCGGAGCGTGGTTCACTTTACCGAATGTTGTGATCGGAAGCGCGGCCGTGATCTTGTTTCTCATGTGCGGGGCCATTGCCATGCACATTAAAGTTCAGGATCCCGCGATGAAATCTCTTCCTGCGTTTATCGTCCTTGTGATGAGCGCCGGAATTATTGTCACTCATCTGAGCTAATCAAATTTAAATTCAGCCACCACGGGACAATGATCAGACCCGTGTTGATCATCAAGAATATCGGCCTTGGTTAAGTTCTTATCGAGGCCCTTCGATATACAAATATAATCGATGCGCCAACCTCGATTCGCAGGGCGCGAAAGAGTCCGGTAATCCCACCACGAGTAGCGATCTTTGGCGTCGGGATGAAGTTTACGAAACGTGTCAATAAAACCTGTTTTTAAAAAATCAGTGAACCATTCACGCTCTTCGGGAAGAAAGCCACTATGTTTAGAGAGCCGAACCGGATCATGAATATCGAGTTCGGTATGGGCCACATTGTAATCGCCAACAACGATAATATTTTTTCCCTGCTTTAATTTTTCCGCCAAATGCTCGCGAAACTTTGCCAGAAAATCTTGTTTAAACAAATGCCGCTCTTCGCCCGAGCCCCCATTGGGATAATACACGTTATACAGCGTAAACTTTTTGTATTCAGTAATGACAAAACGCCCTTCAGAATCAAAAGGCACGATGTCGATCCCATAGTAAACATTGAGCGGTTCTTCTTTGGTATAAGTGACCGTTCCCGAGTACCCTTTTTTCTTTGCTGAAGACCAATAGGATTTATAGTCCCCAATTTCAATCAACTTGGGATCCAACTGATCCTTATGAGCCTTGGTCTCCTGAAGACAAAGAATATCCGGATTCTGCGAATCAATAAATTCCGCAAAACCCTTCTTAGAAACCGCCCGAATCCCATTCACATTCCAAGAAATTAATTTCATACCCCCACTCATACCCGACTCCCCCAAGTTAGGTAACAGTTCCCTTTTTGTTATGCGGTACATAACGAAAAGGGAACTGTTACCTCACCGCTGGAACGCTTTTGTGATTTGCGGCTTTGATTTTGGAAAAAGCACACACCATCGACCCACCCGGGCGAGCAGGGCGGATCCCGGTTGCAGCACGCAGTGGTGCAATCCGAAGACGCTCTGCACCCGTCGAGGGCCGGGAGAAGGAGTGAGCTTTTTCCAAAATCAAAGCCGCAAATCACAAAACCCAAGTTGACTAGAGGCCCCCGGCTTAGCATTATGACCGTTCAATTTTATCAAGGAGCTACGAATGCCTATGATCGGTCAACCAGCACCACAATTTACAGCACAAGCTGTCGTCGATGGTGGCGAATTTAAAGATGTAAGCCTTAGCGATTACAAAGGGAAATGGGTTGTATTGTACTTCTACCCACTCGATTTCACTTTTGTTTGCCCGACTGAGATCACTCAGTTCCGCGATGCTTTACCTAAATTTAAAGAAGTGAACGCTCAAGTTCTCGGCTGCAGCGTTGATTCTGTTCACTCTCACAAACGTTGGATCAAAGATGATCTTAAAGATCTCGGCTACCCATTGATCGGTGATGTCACTAAGCGCATGGCTCGTGATTACGGCGTTCTTATGGAAGACAAAGGCATCGCGACTCGCGGTACTTTCGTTATCGATCCTGAGGGTAAAATCCAGTACATGGGAATCCATAACCTTAGCGTTGGTCGTGACACTCAAGAAATCCTCCGCGTGGTGACAGGGTTACAATCGGGCGAACTTTGCGCCGCAGGTTGGAAGCCGGGCGATAAGCACCTTAAGCCCTAGTCCATCCGTGACGAGCGAGGTGAAAGCCTCGCTCGAAATCCTATGCACACTCACCATCAGAAACTGGTCTCTCTCCTTAAAGCGAAATATGGATTCAGCGAAGACGTTCTTCAGCAGAGAGTCTCTCCACATCTTGTTTCGATGTTCGAACTTACGTTACCGCGATCTGTTTTAGAAAAAGCCCAAGCGGTTGTTCGGGATCTTCATCGACTCACTCAAAGTCCAAGTTATATCCGGTGGGTCGACCAACAGACGGCGGGCCATCTCTCTCGCTGGCCCTCGACGCCCTCGATGTTGTGTAGCCTAGATGTTCATGTTCTCGATAATGGCGAAATCAAAATCATCGAAATCAATACAAATGCCTCGTCGTTCTTGATCGGTTGCGAACTTTACGAAAGTCGCCACATATCCACGTTTCCGGAGGCGCGCCAAGATCTTAAAAGCGCGATCCGCTCGATGCTTCCCAAGAAAGAAAAGCTATCCACTCTTATCGTTGACGAAAATCCTCAACAGCAAAACCTTTGGATTGAATTTGCGATGTTCAAATCGTTTTTTGAAACAGAATTGGGCTTAAAAGCAGAGATTGCCGATGTCAAAGATCTGATTTTAACGAGCGATAAAAAGATAAGTTACCAACAAACACCCATTGATTTTATTTATAATCGCCACACCGATTTTAAATTTGAGCAGCATGCGGCCCTTTTGGAGTCCTACATTCAGCATGGCACGGTGATTTCTCCCAACCCTAGGGGCTACGAACTCCTTGCCGACAAAAAACGACTGGTGGAATACTCGGGAGATCTACTTGATCGCGTCGAAGCTCAGGAGAATATTAAACTCGCTGCACTCAGGGGCGCGATTCTAGAGACCAAAAAGTTTTCTGAGTTTTCGAGCATGGATGACCTGTGGTCCAAGAGATCTAAATACTTTTTTAAGCCCCCGAATATGTTTGGGGGCAAATCGGTTTATCGGGGCAAGTCGATCAGCCGCACTGTGTTTCAACGCATTTATGAGGGCGAATATATTGCCCAGGAGTATGCACCGCCCGGAGAATTTACCGGACAGCACGACGGGCAAGAGCTCAAGTTTAAGTACGATCTTCGCTTCTATTTTTTCGCAGACCGAATTCATATGGGGCTCGCCCGCCTGTATCAAGGGCAGCTGACGAACTTGCAAACACTTTATGGCGGATTGACTCCATTAAAATTCACTGATTAAACAGTGAAATGACAACGAAAACTGTACCCTTCCATTATTCGATTCTTTGGTTGCAAACCGGCATGAAAATCACCGAGCGCTATTACGGTCTTTTTCTAGGATGCGTTCTCAGTATGTTCATGCTTAACGTGGGATTTGGGTTTATTCCTTTTATAGGCAACTATCTTTCCACTGTGATCAGTTTTGTCGCGTCCGTGGGAATGTTCAGAACCACGCAAAAAATTTTTAAAAACGAAGCCGTCTCCTTTGATTCTTTTTTAAGTGATACCTTCGATTCTCGAATCCTTAAAGAACTCTTACCCATGTTAGCTGTCAGCTTAGCTTGTCTCGCGTTTTCGGACATCGTGGGCATGATGCCGATCCCGTCTACGCTCAAAAAACTGGTCACGTTTTCGACGGTCATCCTTCAGTCCTTGGCGGTCTATGCGGCTTATTGCAAACTGAATTCGTCTTTGAGTTGGGAAGAGTGTTTCCTCACAATTTTTGAGGGAGCTTGGAAAAACATCGCCTGCGCCTTCGCCTTTATCTGCGTGGTCGCCCTATTTTTAATCGGCTGTACCATTCTACTCGTGGTTCCTCTTTTCTTTTATGGACTCCCCGTTTTGTTCCCTGTGAACTATCTCGTTTATCAGTCCGTGTTTGCGGAAATGGATCTCGATGCGGTTTATAAAGCATGGAGTCAAAAACCGACGGTGTCGGCTCCCGTCATTGAGGCCCCCACCCCATCTACGGAAACCCCTCCTCTCTAGAACCACTGATTACTTGAGGACAAAGGGATTCGGCTGTGGTACCACTGGCCCTATGATCATTGTTACTGGAGCCACAGGTTTTATCGGCAGCGCCATCGTTTGGGACCTTAACGAACGCGGGTACACTGACATTATCGCCGTTGATACGGTCAAACCCACAGCCCGTCCCGGCATGCTCGATAAAAGAAAAATCACGCAGTTTCTCACCAAAGACGAGATCTGGAACTTTTTAGAGACAGCTCAAAATGCCGAAAAAAAAGTAAGTCATGTGATTCACATGGGCGCCTGCTCTTCGACGACTGAATTAAATCGTGAATTTCTCAAAGAAAACAATATCGAATACACTCAGCGTTTGTTTGAGTGGTGCACCGAAAATCAAGTTCCGTTTATTTACGCCAGCAGTGGCGCCGTCTATGGGGATGGGTCCCATGGCTTTGATGATCAGACCGATCCCGAACTGTTTCAGCCCCTCAACCCTTACGGCGAATCGAAATGGCTTTTTGATATTTGGGCCCTTCAACAGAAAAAAACTCCGCCACTTTGGATGGGGCTTCGCTTTTTTAACGTTTACGGACCCAATGAATATTACAAACAGGATATGTCGAGCGTCGTGTTTAAAGCGTTTCGACAAATCACCGTCAATCGCTCTCTGAAACTCTTCAAGTCCCACCATCCTGACTACAAAGATGGGGAACAATTAAGAGACTTTGTTTACGTCAAAGACATCACTCGCTGGATCAGCGAAGTGGTCTTTAATAACAAAGGGCATTCCGGAGTCTACAACATGGGTTACGGGCAAGCTCGCACTTGGCTCGATCTCGCCAAAGCGACATTCAAAGAACTCGATATCCCATTACAAATTGAATGGATCGAAGTCCCCGAAGAGATGCGTCCTCGATATCAGTATTACACCCGTGCAAAAATGGAACGACTGATGAGCCAAGGATTTTCTCAACCGCAGTGGCCTCTCGAAGTGGGTGTGGCCGACTACATTACGTACTTACAAAAACAGGATCCGTTTTTTTAAAGAGGCTTAAGGTATGACACCGTACGAGCAAGTTGTTGAAAGTCTTCCCTCTCATCTCCGACAATACGTGGTGGAGCAAGATTATTCGCGCTACACCTCCATGGACCAGGCGACGTGGAGATTCGTTCTCCGCCAACTGAAGTCCTATCTTTCGAAGGCCGCTCACCCTTGCTACGTCGAGGGTCTTGAAAAAACCGGAATTAGTATCGAGGAAATTCCCCACATCGATGTGATGTGCGAGAAACTCCAACAGTTTGGCTGGATGGCTGTTCCCGTCAGTGGATTTATTCCTCCGGCGGCCTTTATGGAATTACAAAGCCTCAACATTCTCCCGATCGCGAGCGATATGCGCTCGATGGATCACATTCTTTACACTCCCGCGCCCGATATTGTTCATGAGGCCGCGGGACATGCACCCATTCTGATCGATCAGCAGTTTGCAAATTACCTTAAAGAGTACGCCAGCGTTGCTAAAAAAGCGATTTTATCTCGGGAAGATCTCGCTCAGTACGAAGCCATTCGCGATCTCTCCGACATTAAAGAAAGTTCGAGCTCTACACCCGAAGCCATCGCTCAGGCCGAAAAAAATCTCGTCGAGGTGAATAACTCTATCTCCTTTGTTTCTGAGGCCGCTCTCCTCGGGCGCATGAATTGGTGGACGGCGGAGTACGGAATGGTGGGCCCCTTAGACAATCCAAAAATTTTTGGCGCGGGACTGTTGTCCTCCCTCGGCGAATCTCGAGCCACTCCTCAGGTCAAAAAAATACCCCTTACGGTCGATTGCATCGAAACCTCTTATGACATTACCGAGCAACAGCCTCAGCTTTTTGTCACTCCGGACTTTCAACACCTCACCACGGTCCTGCATCACCTGGAGGAGAAAATGTCTTTTAAACGCGGAGGAGTTCACGGACTAAAAACCGCCAAGCAAGCGCAAACGGTGAATACTGTTGAACTCGATAGCGGTGTGCAGATCTCGGGACGACTTGCGGAATATACTTCACGAGGAGAAGACGTCGACTTCTTTAAAATGGAAGGCCCGGTTCAGATTTGCTTTGCAGGCCAGCAACTTCAAGGGCAGGGACCCGAACGTCACCCAGAAGGCTTTAGTTCTCCCATAGGCTTGTCGGAAGAAGAACTCAAACAGCTCCAGCTCGGCCTTGGAGAAGTTGCACAGATTGAATGGCCCTCGGGAATTCATCTCAAAGGGCGTGTTCAAGATTTCGTTTATGCGGACCATAAGCTCGTGATTATCACATTTAATGATTGCACGATCACTCACGGGGCCAACACTCTTTACCGGCCCGAATGGGGAAGTTTCGACATGGTGGTGGGCACGCGAATCGCCTCGGTCTTTTCCGGACCCGCCGATCGCAAAGCTTTTGGTATCATTGATACGTTTGTGAAAAAAGTGATTCCTCGACGTCAATGGACCAGTGCTGAGCTTCAACTTCAAAAGATTTACGAACTGATTCGTCAGACTCGAAAATCCAACGGCTCCAACGAAGAGAAAGCGGCGACTTTAAATCTTGTCGCCGAACAACTGGATCAGAACTTTCCAGAGGAGTGGCTCGCCTATCTGGAAATTCTAGAACTCTTACATACGTTAAAGGTCGAAAACTCGTTAAGAAAAAGCGTGTACGACCAATTGATGAAAATTCGCGAAAAAAACACGCTTAAAAAAGAATACATTGATCTCGGTTTAGAGCTCGTAGACAAGGTGGTCTAATGCAGTCTTTTCGAATCGTTTTAGTCAGACCCAAATATGCAAGAAACGTCGGTATGGTGGCCCGAGCCATGGCGAACTATGGACTTGAGCATTTGATTCTTATTGATCCCCAGTGCGAAATGGACATCGAAGCCCATGAGGGAGCCGCCGGAGGCCAGGGACCCCTCGAAAAAATTCAGATCTATCCCAGCTGGCAAAGATTTTACGATTGGGAGCATGAGGGCATGCGTATCGCTTTCTCTCGCCGTGAAGGACAAAATCGCGAGAGCTTCCCGTTTGCCACTCGATTAAAAACAGATTCGGAATTTACCGAACAAATGTTTAACAAAGTGACTTATTTTATTTTTGGTCCCGAAGATCACGGTTTGTCGGAGGAAGATTTAAACTTTGTCCACTTCACAACCTATCTGGAACTTCCAGGAGAAGTGAAGAGCATGAACCTCTCCCACGCCGTGTGCACCGTCCTCACGCTCTGTCACCAGCACTTACCTTCAAGAGACGAAATGATTGCCGTCGAACATCAAGAAAGATTAGAGAAATTTTTCTTCCCCGATCAAAGTTTACGCCGCTGGATCGAAGCTTTAAATATTGATATCTCCACTCACAATCGAGTCAATGCTTACACCATTTTAAAAAAATTATTGCTTAAAGGTGTTCCGAATCAAAAAGAACTCCGCATTCTTGAGAAAGTCATGCAGCAAACTGTGAGGAAGTTGCGGGACCGTTCCGATAAAGAGAAGGACTCAAAGGACAATTCTCCATCGGTGACTTTATAAAATGGATGCCTTTTTTATATCTTACGATGAGCCACTCAAAGAAGAAAACTGGCTTCATGTCCAAAAACAGGTTCCTCACGCTCAGCGCGTGGATGGTATTAAAGGCTTTAACCGCGCTCATAAAACCTGCGCCGCTTTAGCCGCAACATCCCGCTTTTTTACGATCGACGGCGACAATCAGCTGCTCGAGCGACTCACCGACCTGTCCATTCCGGAAAGTCTTCTCGAGAGTCATTACGTTCTCTCATGGTCCGCGAGAAACAGCATCAACGGATTGGCCTATGGAAATGGTGGGATAAAAAATTGGCCACGACATCTTATGGAAAATATTAAATCTCACGAAGACAGCGAAGACAAAAACTCCGCCATCGACTTTTGCTTTATGCTCAACTACTTCCAAATGCCTCATACGCCGTCAATCTCCTATATCCACGGCAGTGCCGAGCAGGCTTTTCGCGCAGGATTCCGCGAGGGCGTAAAGATGGCGCTCGATCGCAGCGAAAAAATCACTGTCGAGCCTCACCACCTCCGTCGAACTTTTCATAAGACGATTGCGCCGGTCAATCTTGAGAGACTCCGCATCTGGTGCAGCGTGGGCGCTGACGTCGAAAATGGATTATGGGCGATCTACGGAGCGCGACTGGGTTGTCTTGAAGTCTATGGCAACAATCTGCCACTGACAGTCATCCGCGACTACGACTGGTTTAAGCAGTATTGGAAGAGCGAGATTGAGTCACGAGTGCGCACCTCTACGGATTTGTACGAGATGGTACAGAAAACAGGTGACTCTTTAAATCAACTCCTAGATCTTAAAATCATGCTCTTGGATAAGCCCGCATCCCGCTTTTTTAAGTCGATGTATGTGAATCCCCTAAGGCAAGGACCCATGATTCCATGCTAGATCTTATCTTTCTCTCCTATGCCGAAAGCAATTCCGAGCTCAACTGGCATAAACTCACCGAACGCTTCCCTCGGGCCCAGCGCCTGCATGGGATTGACGGCGTCGCTCAGGCTCACGCAACGGCTGCAAAGATGAGTCGAACGGATTATTTTTTTATCATTGATGGCGATAACGAAATCTTGCCTGAGTTCCAAATGGACTTTCATTTTACTCCTCATCCCTCTGCGGTTTATGTTTGGCGTGCAAAAAATCCCGTGAACGATCTCACTTATGGCTATGGCGGAATTAAGCTTTATAACAAATCACTTTTTGAAAAGCTTAATGCGTCTTTGGCCGCAACAACGGTGGATCTGGCAACGACCATCTCACTCAACTACCATCCTATCCCCGAAGTAGGCTCGATCACGCATTTTAATGCCACACCCTTAGAGGCTTGGCGCGGTGGCTTTAGAGAAGCCGTTAAGCTCACCATGAATATTCTTAAAAATCCTGCCGACCACGTCAGTGCCCAGAGGCTCGAAACCTGGTGCTCAAAAGGATCCGATCGGCTTCATGGCACTTGGGCTATTCGCGGAGCCCAACAGGGTCATGCCTTCGCTCAAAAAGAGTGGAATGAAGACCCTCAGGCTCCGTCGTCTCTTTCCATCATAAATAATTTTCAATACTTGAACTCTCTCTTCGTTCATCAGAATAGCCGAGCTCCCGAGATGGATCTTTAATTTTCTAAGGTTGTCTCTCCACAGGCTTAGTAGTATAAAAACGCAATGTCTCCTACTGTAAATCTGTCGAATCTCCTTCAAAAGCGAATCGTTTATCTCGATGGTGCCATGGGCACCATGATCCAAAACTACCGATTGGAGGAGGACCAATTTAGAGGCGATGTGTTTAAAAAACACACTAAAGACCTCAAGGGAAACAACGATATCCTCTGCATGACTCAGCCGCAGATCATTCGCGCGATTCATCTGGAGTACTTGCAAGCGGGCGTCGATATCATCTGTACGAACACTTTTAATGCCACGAAGTATGGACAAATCGAATACGCCACAGAAGATGTAATTAAGGAACTCAACGCCGCCGCCGTCAAGGTCGCCCGAGAAGCCTGCGAAGACTATTCTAAAACGAACACGCGACCGATCTTTGTCGCCGGATCCATCGGACCCACCAACCGCACCGCCTCGATCTCTCCCGATGTGAATAACCCCGGTTACCGCGCCACAGATTTTGATGATTTGGTTGAGAACTACAAAGAGCAAGTGATCGCTCTTATGGATGCGGGCGCAGATCTTCTTCTCCCCGAAACCACTTTTGATACGCTCAATCTCAAGGCTGCGCTCTTCGCAATCAAGTTGGTCTTTGAAGAGAAAAATAAACGCATTCCTGTGATTGCCTCGGTCACCATCACCGACAAGTCGGGGCGAACTCTCTCAGGACAAGTGACCGAAGCCTTTTGGAACTCCATTCGCCACACCGAACCTCTCGCTGTCGGAATGAATTGCGCCTTAGGAGCAGAGGACTTAATTCCCTACATGAAGGAGCTCAGCCGCAGTTCCGAAACATTTATTGCTTGTTATCCTAATGCGGGTCTCCCAAATCCACTGGCGCCGACCGGCTACGACGAAACTCCGGAGATGACGGCCGCAGCTCTTAGGAAGATGGCCGAAGATGGTTTAGTCAACATCATCGGTGGTTGTTGCGGAACAACGCCGGCGCATTTAAAAGAGATCATCAAACAAACTCAGAGTCTCCCTCCGAGACAACTCCCGAAGATTGAACCGCGGATGAGATTAAGTGGCTTGGAGCCCCTCAATCTTTCCCCGATTGAGCAAAGCCAAAGTTTTATTCTTGTGGGTGAGCGGACCAATGTCACTGGCTCCCCTCGCTTCTTTAAACTCATCAAGGAAAGAAATTTCGAAGAGGCTCTCAAGGTGGCACGCCAACAGGTGGAAAACGGTGCCAATATCATCGACATCAATTTTGACGAAGGACTTCTCGACGGCGTTGAGTGCATGCGCGAATTTCTCAATTTGGTCGCCTCTGATCCCGATATTTGCAAAGTTCCGATCATGGTCGATAGCTCTAAGTGGGAAGTTTTAGAGGCCGGCCTGAAGTGTCTCCAAGGTAAGGGGATCGTCAATTCCATCAGTCTTAAGGAAGGCGAAGCTGCTTTTATCGAGCAGGCCCGAAAAATTAAAAACTATGGCGCCGCTACGGTCGTGATGGCCTTTGATGAAAAAGGTCAAGCCACTTCCATCGAAGACAAAGTGAGCATCTGCCAGCGCGCTTACAAGATTCTGACCGAGCAAGTGGGCTTCGCACCCGAAGATATTATTTTTGATTGCAATGTTCTGACGGTAGCGACAGGAATCGATGAACATAATCCCTACGCAGTGAACTTTATCGAAGCGGTTCGCCAGATCAAACAGAAATGTCCTCGTGCCTTAACCAGCGGCGGAATTAGTAACGTGTCCTTTTCTTTCCGAGGGAACAACGTGGTCCGCGAGGCCATGCACAGCGTGTTTCTATATCATGCGATTAGAGCAGGATTGGACATGGGTATCGTCAACGCGGGGATGCTCACCGTCTACGAAAACATCGAACCTGAACTTCGCGATCTGATCGAGGATGTCATTCTCAATCGCGATCCCCTAGCGACGGAAAAGCTTTTAACTTATTCGGAGAAATTCAAAGACCAGAAGTCCAAGGGTCCCAAAGAAGATCTGGCCTGGCGCGAGTCCAGTCTCGAAGATCGCCTGTCTCACTCTCTCGTCCATGGGATTGTCGATTTTATCGATGCGGATACGGCCGAAGCTCTGGAGAAATACAAGATTCCCCTCAAAGTGATCGAAGGCCCGTTGATGGATGGCATGAAAAAAGTGGGCGTCCTGTTTGGATCAGGGCAAATGTTTTTGCCTCAGGTGGTGAAAAGCGCACGAGTGATGAAGAAAGCCGTGGCCTACCTTGAACCCTTCCTAGAAGCCACAAAAAACCAGGCCTCCGATGCTCAAAATAATATCTTCGTCATTGCCACGGTGAAAGGGGATGTTCACGATATCGGTAAAAATATTGTATCGGTCGTTTTAGCCTGCAACGGCTACAAGGTGATTGATCTTGGAGTGATGGTTCCACTTCAAACGATTCTAAAAACAGCAAAAGAACACAATGCTTCTTTTATCGGGCTCAGTGGATTGATTACTCCATCCCTCGACGAAATGATTTTTAATGCGCAAGAGATGGAAAAACAAAAACTCACTATTCCCATCTTGATAGGTGGGGCGACAACCAGCCGAGTCCACACTGCGGTAAAGATCGCGCCATTTTACTCGGGACCGATGATTCATGTGAGCGATGCCTCTTTGGTCGTAGATGTGTGCCGTCAACTTCAAGGATCCGAAAAAGAAGCTTATGCGACAAAGATGAAGGCGCAGTACGAAACGCTGCGAAAGAATTTCGTTCAACGTGATGATACTATCATCTCTTTTGAAAAAGCTTCGAATAACCGCCCCACTCATATTGATTTTACTAAGCCCCTCCCTACTCCGTACAAACCTATGGAGAAAATAGAGATTGATGCGCGCGAAGTGGCGTCGCTGATCGATTGGTCTCCCTTCTTTTGGGCGTGGCAAATCAAGGGCACGTTCCCAGACATTCTCAAAAATCCCAAATACGGAGTGGAAGCGCAGAAGTTGTTTGATGATGCGCAAGTTCTCTTAAGAACTTTAGTGAACCAGCATAAACTTAAAATTTTTGGTATCTACGGATTGTGGCCGGCGCAAAGTCAAAACGAAGACGTCATCGTTTACGATTGCGAGACTTTCGAACCTCGGGAGACGCTCAATTTCCTTCGTCAGCAGCAGGCCAAAAAAGATTCCGCCCTTCCTCATCGCTGCCTCGCCGACTTCGTGGCCCCAATAAAATCAGGCGTCATGGATAGTATCGGGGGCTTCGTGGTCACTTGCGGGCACGAGATCGAACGTATCGCTAAAGCCTACAGTGACGCGAATGATGATTACTCGGCAATTATCGTTAAAGCATTGGGCGACCGTTTGGCAGAAGCCTTTGCAGAGCATTTACATCGCAAGATTCGCGGCGAGTGGGGTTACAAGCTTAAAGAGTTCTTATCCTACGAAGATATCATTCGTGAGAAGTATCAAGGTATTCGCCCCGCGCCGGGCTTTCCGGCGTGTCCTGATCACAGCGAAAAGGCGAAACTCTGGAAACTCCTCAATGTCGCAGAGAATATTCAGGTTGAACTGACGGAAAGCTACGCCATGAATCCCCCCAGCTCTGTCTGCGGTTATTATTTTACCCGCGAAGAGGCCGACTATTTTATGGTCGGGAAGGTGGGCCGAGACCAAGTCGAAGACTACGCTCGTCGTAAACAAATTTCGATGGACGAGGCCGAACGATGGCTCCGTCCTATCTTAGGGTATTAGATATTTTACATCTTCCTTTGTTAAGCCACATCACATCTTTACGAAAGCGACGATGAACTCCACTCTTGCTTTATAAATTCAAATTCAGCTTTATGTTGGGCTCTGACTAAAAACCAAGGGAGAATCATATGAAGCTACTTGTTTCTATAGCATTACTATTAGTTGGTTCCGCAGCTTTTGCGAATAATCAGGACAATCAGTTTACGGAATACAAAGTCGAAATCACCGCGCTTCGAACTCTATCTTTCGATGGAGAAACACTCAAGGGAGGATATTCAAAAGGCGGCGGATGCCAAGATCACTCCACCCAGTTTGGCCTTGAATTCGACGAGAAGAATTTTGAAGCAAAACTTCGTATCTATGACGTCACTTCTACACCAGATTACTGTGATTCGTTCCTATACTTAGAATTTAACTTGAATATTCGAAATTTACTCCAAAACGAAGCCGAAAAGAAAGGCCTCCACTGGAAAAGATTTACGGTTATTCTGCCTAAAATCGATCCAAGTATTTTCTGATAACTCTGTTTTAGCGGTATCGAGCGTCGCGAAGAATCTCACCGAGGCTCTTCGCATTCGCTCAAAATGACTCCGCCTAGCCCTTCATGCATCATCGTCGGTGTCTCATTCTGAGAATAGGCTCTTGAGAAAAACACCATTCGGATGTTGACGGTAAAAAATCGTCCAGTCCTTCTCTATCGCGAAAATTGGCCTCAAGTTGGGTGTCAGAGTTCCGATAGTTTTGCATGAGCAATGATCCTAAGAATTCAAACCGTTCACTTTGGAAGTTTTGTGCTCATCCAATAACTTTAGCCTTGCTTGTGATCCTGGCGGATCACCCTAGCCTCACGGCAGTTTCTATTTTTGAAACAGTTCAATCGGCGAGCCAAAAAACAAAACATCGTCTTCCGTCGAGTGTGGCCAACCAGGTGATAAAACTGGATTGCTCAAAACTGACCGATGGTAAAACTGTGGAACATTCCACTCAGTATGAAACCATTCGCCTCGAAGCGAGCAATTGCACTCAAGACTTCAAAATTGATAATTCGCAGTTAAACTTTAAACTTTCGACATTCCCTACCGGCAAATCCACGTACTCCAGTGAGTATGCTTATTTGGTGAAGGGCGAAAATACCTTTGCGATTTCAGTCAAAGATAAATCCTATTCCCTCAAAATTGTTCGCTTTTAAGCGTTTTTCTGCCTTAAAATAGCGCTCCACAGCCCCCATTTTTTGTGTTACCTGTGTGGACGATGATTAAAGCACTGGCAGATGTTCATTTAGCTCGCAAGGCGACCCACGTTTCTGGAATCTTGCTCATGGTGATTGTCCACGCCCTCGCACCCCTTTGGGTGACTTGGGCCTGTTTGCTGTTGATCGGCCTTCCCTTAGTGATTTTTGACTTTGTCCGTCTCCGAAACGAAAAACTCAATTTATTCACGGCGAAAGTGCTCGGTGGAATTATGCGCCGAAAAGAATTACATCGACTCTCGGGAACGACTTATCTTTTCTTCGGGACTGCGGTCATCTTACTTATTTTTCCAAAAGACATTATTACTCTGTCACTTTTGTTTTTGGCCTTTGGTGATCCTCTGGCGAGCTTCGTCGGCGTGAAGTACGGACACAATAAAATCCTCGGCAAAAAAAGCCTCCAAGGAAGCCTTGCCGCTTTTTTTATCTGCACATTGATCGCTGCACTCTTCTTTTTCTACAAAAATATTTTAGTCGATCATCTCGTTGTGGCTTCGATCTTGGCCGGAATCATAGGCTCTCTCTCTGAACTCATTCCGGTTTGGGACGTTGATGACAACTGCACTCAGCCTATTCTTAATGCCTCTGGCCTCTCCGGGCTCTTTTATCTTTTTGGGGGATTCTAATGGACTACCGACCCACGCCACCGGATGTACGACGTTTGCGCACCCAAAGAAAACTTCGCGAAAGAATCGGCATTAATATTTATGTCCTGCCGAACTTACTCACCACCTGCAATATGTTTTGCGGATTCTTCTCGGTGATCTATGCGATGCGCGGAGAGTTCATCACCGCCGCTTACGCGATCGTGGTCGCGGCGATTTTCGATCTTCTCGACGGTCGCGTGGCCCGCTTAACAAAAACTTCGAGTGCTTTCGGAGCGGAGTATGATTCTTTAAGTGACGTGATCAGTTTTGGAATGGCTCCCGCCATCCTTTTATATCTTTGGGCACTTCAGCCTTTCGGTCGCGTGGGTTGGCTTGCGAGTTTCGCGATCCTCGCCTGCGCCGCTTTGCGATTAGCTCGATTCAATGTGCAAGCCTCTGAAGAGCGAAACTACTTTCAAGGTCTCCCCACACCCATGGCGGCGGGAATCGTCTCGAGCGCCGTCTTATGTTTTCATGATTTAGGCTGGGATGGATACAAGTCACCCATTCTTTTAGGGGTCGCGATTCTACTGGCTCTCACAATGGTGAGCACTTTCCGTTATCGGAGCTTTAAAGATTTAGATTTTAGGAAGAAACAACCATTTCCTGTTCTCGTGGTCGGCGTCTTGTTATTTATCGTCATCGCCTGGAGACCAGAAGTGATGTTGTTTGTTCTCTTCTTAACCTATGCTTCCCTCGGCGCTATTTTCGGCGTGTTCTTCTATGGGAAGCACAAAAAAGAAAGTCCAAATTATGACACCAATTTCCCGACCCATTAACATCGGAATCGTTGGCGCCACGGGAATCGTGGGCGAAACATTTATGCAACTTTTGGATGAGCGAAAGATTCCCGTACAATCTCTGCGATTGTTCGCCAGTGAACAGTCCCTCGGAAAAAAGAAAAAATTTCGTGACCAAGATATTTCCATGGATGTTTTATCTCGAGACGGCTTTAAGGGTTTAGATCTCGTTTTCTTTTCCTCCGGTGATCCAATCAGCAAAGAATGGGCACCCATTGCCGTTGAATCCGGAGCGTTCGCTGTCGATAACTCGGCGGCCTTTCGCATGGACCCACAGACGGCCCTCGTTGTTCCAGAAATTAATTTTGATCACATTAAAAATCCTAAAACTCCACAAATTATCGCCAACCCGAATTGCTCCACCATTCAGATGGTATTGCCGCTTCATGCGCTCAAGCATTTAGGATTATCGTCGGTACATGTGGCCTCTTACCAGGCCGTCAGTGGTTCCGGCCGAGATGGGATTGATGATCTAAAAAAACAATCAGCGGAATACCTCAAGGGCGAAAAACCCTCCGCCGGAGTGAATTTTAAAAAACCGATCAGCTTTGACTGCCATCCGATCATCGGGGGCTTAGATGACGATGGTTTTTGTTCGGAAGAAAACAAGATCGTTGCGGAAACTAAAAAAATTCTTTCACTTCCAGAGCTTAAGGTCTCTGCCTTTACAGTTCGAGTTCCCACAATGAATTCCCACGCGGAAGCCGTATGGGTCACTGTGGATAAGACGGTGCAAAAGGCGGACATCATTGAGTGCCTTAAAAACTATCAAGGCGTCCAAGTTCTCGAGGATCCCAGTCAGTTCCATCTCGTGAATGAAGTCAGCGGCAAAAATGATGTCTACGTGAGCCGTATTCGCCAATCCCGCGATTTCCCCAACACATGGATGATGTGGGTGGTGGCCGACAACGTTCGCCGTGGTGCCGCCACCAACGGTATATTCATCGCTGAGAAGCTATTCTCTTAATAGCATTTAGACACTCCTGAAAGACCTTCTCGAGCCAAGAGAGAATTTTGACATTCTCTCTTAAACATGACAGCCTTAAAAGATGAAGATTTTCCTATATATCAGCGTCTTATTATGGAGCAGCTTGAGCCTCGCCGAGCTCAAGGTGAACAGTATCACTGGGTATTCCAGAATTGTCGATTTTAACCAAACGATTGATAAACCACCGGTCCGAATTTTTGGTGGCTCAGCCAATGGAAATGCAACCAATGGCTGCGCGAGCGGTCAAACTAACAGTACATCTCCTTGCAATAGCTGCGGACCCGCCGAGACAGTTTGCAATCTCAACCAAATTTACAGCACATTAAGATTATCTTTTCAGATTTTATCGACAACAATGACTACGGGAACTCCCAAAATTGTCTACCAAGGTCCCTCTTCTGGAAATGATACTCCCATCGGGCAACCCGACACCGCGGTCACCGGAGTTAATCAGCCCAGAAACGTCAGCGTGACATGGGGAGAAATTTGTAATGCGATCAATTCCGGGGACAGCTCGTGCTCGAATGCTGACGGAGGACAACTGGTTCTCAAAGTGGGCATTGATCAAGATGGCTCTGGTCTCGGAAGTGGGGACGACTTCTGGAGTATAACTGTTGTCTTTAGATCAGGTAATGCGCTGACAGGTAACGCTCTGAGTGGGGCGGATTGCAAAGGTCTCTGCGCCTACACGTTGTTTCCCGGGGACGAAAAGGCTTTTATTCAGAATGTAAGATTCAATACTGTGCCCAACGCTATTCTCTCGCGCGCGTATCTTTTTTGCGAAGCGGGAAATGATAGTGACGCCACCGGTTTTGATAATATTGTTCCTGTTTGGAATCCACTTCCTAAATTTCTCACGGTCACTAACAATAACATCGTCGAGGAAACGATTGAGGGTTTTGGAAATGATCAAACGTACTACTGTCGATCTGCGGTCGAAGATGAGGCCGGAAACATTGGACTGTATAGTGCTACGGGATTTGGAAATCCGGCCGGAGGAGACAATGGACTTGATCCCAGCACCACCACGGACAGCTCCTGCCCCGCCGATGGCTTGTGCCATTTTGTAAAACCGTCAGCCGTCATCGGTCTCTTCGCCGACAAACAGCAATGTTTTATTGCGACGGCGGCTTTTGGATCTCCTCTCAACTCCCATGTGGCATCGTTAAGAGAGTTCCGCAAAAAATTTCTTCTCACTCACAAACCGGGGCAAGCTTTTGTGCGTTGGTATTATAAGACCGGGCCGGCCTGGGCGCAGTGGATCCAACAAAGTCCTTATCGCATGCTGGGGGCCAGAATTTTGTTAACTCCGGTCATTGGATTTGCCTACGCTCTTCTCTACTGGCCCTGGACTTTGTCCCTCGGGGTTTTTGCAGTATTGTTATATTTTAGACGGCAGCGAAAGGTTTTGGCGTGAAGTTCTTTTTGGGGGCACTGAGTATTTTGGGCGGAATGACGACCGCATTTGCTGCGGAAAAGCCGCCGCTCGAACCACCTTACACGCGCTCTTCGTCCTCAGTCTATCCCGACAGCGCCCCGATCCCTAAGCCCTCTCACACCGATGACGAGGCTTATTATTACGATGACTCTCGCGGTAGCGATGCTCTCTACTATGATCTTGATAATATTCCGACAACAACGGGAAGTGCCTTTGTTCGCTTCGGGATGATCTCCCCTTTTGAAATCGAAGGCGACGGCGGTCGTACGTATAAAGATGTGTACACCGATAAACCGTCTTTTATCGTTTACGGCGAGTACGAAAAAATTCTCAGTAAATCATTAGGGAGCTGGACATTAAAATTGGGAAGTGGCGCCACGTTCACCGATGGAAATGGTCGTTTTGCCAATGGCGCCGTCTCTGCGACTCCGCCCAAAGAAAAATTCTCCTTCGTGGTTTTTCCCAATACCGCGCTTCTCAATTATAAATTTCGTTTCTCTGACACTCAAAAAATTACGCCCTACGTGGAAGCCGGCGGCGGTTACTTCGCATTTATCGAATATCGTAGCGATGGCGATCGAACCGTCCTCGGAGGAGCTCCAGTTCTGGCAGGTGCTGCCGGAATCCTCATTAACACAACGATCCTTAATAAAAATGCGGGCACCATCTTGTACGAGCAGTACGGCGTCCACAAAATGTGGTTCGACTTCCAGTTCCGCCAAAACATCGGTCTCAACGACCAAAAAGACTTCACCTCCAGCATGTACACCGCCGGCTTCGGCCTCGGCTTCTAATCGGTACCCGGTACCTTTTGCGGAGGCGCCGTGTAAAAAACTGACCCCCCAATTTTATACATCGCATCCGCAAAAAGGACCTGGTACCTAAGAGGCGTGTATAAGATTTTGCTCAATGTGGCTTATGATGGAAAAGACTATTACGGGTGGCAGCGCCAGGAAAAGTGGGAGAACACCGTTCAGGGTGTTCTAGAGCTGCATCTGAGCCGGATTTTTAATAAAAAAGTCACTGTGGTCGGATCGGGCCGCACTGATCGTGGAACCCACGCCTTGTCGCAATGGGCCCATTCGAACGTTCCCAAAGATCCGACCAATATGAACCTCGCCTACCGGCTGAACCGCATGACCCCCGACACCCTGCGCATCAAGGGAGTCTACCTCGCACCCAATAACTTCCATGCTCAGCGCTCGGTGGTCAAAAAGAAGTATATCTACCGAATCGACAACAATGAGTTCCCCAATCCCTTTGACCTCCATTACAGCCACCACGTAAAAAAGCCTCTCGACGTCAATTTGTTAAATAATTTAGCTAGTTGCCTTGTCGGAAAACAAGATTTTGCCAGCTTTCAGACTTCGGGTACTGAGGTCGAAACGACCGTAAGAACCATCTTTGAAGCCTATTGGGAAGTGCGTAAAGGCCACCGTCTCGTCTTCCACGTGGTGGGCGATGGCTTCCTGAAACAGATGGTTCGGAACCTTGTTGGCACCATGCTTTGGTGTGCGACGAAAAAAGAGGCTCCTGCCCTCTTTCGCCAAATGCTCGAATCTAGGGACCGTAGAGAGTCGATGGCTGCCGCCCCGGCCCACGGTCTCTTTTTAAAGTGGGTAAAATATCCTAGCGAACTTGACAATAAGTGCCGAAAACTATAACACTTTTCTCTCTTTTAGATTGTAGGAGCTCAAATGGGAACTTGGACAGCAAACGCTGCTGAAATTGATAGAAAATGGTTCATCGTCGACGCCAACGGAAAAAGCCTTGGTCGTTTAGCAACCGAAGTCGCAACCATTCTTCGCGGCAAACACAAACCAACTTTTACTCCCCACTGTGATACGGGCGATTTCGTTGTTGTGATCAACGCGAAAAACGTAACTATCACTGGTAATAAATGGGATGCGAAAAAGTATTATACTCACTCTCGCTTTTTCGGTTCTCTTAAAGAGATGAGCGCAAAAGAAGTTCGTGATAAAAATCCAACCTTCATGTTCGAAGAAGCCGTACAAGGTATGCTTCCTAAGAATCGTTTGGGTCGTATGATGCTTAAAAAATTAAAAGTTTATGAAGGTGCCGAACACCCTCACGCAACTCAAAAGCCAGAAGCTTTAAACATATAACGGGGACGAAATGGCAGCAGACAAAAAAGTTTTCTACGCAACAGGAAGAAGAAAAACCAGCACCGCTCGTGTATTCATGAAGAACGGAACTGGCAAAATCGAAATCAACGGTAAAACTCCAGAACAGTATCTTGGAATGTCCGCATCTCGCGCAGCGATCATGCAACCTCTTTTCCTCGTGAACAAAAACGGAAAAGTGGATCTCGATGTCACAGTGAAAGGTGGCGGCGAGTCTGGACAAGCAGGCGCCATTCGCCACGCAGTTTCTCGTGCCCTTGTCACTTTAGACGAAGCGAACCGTCCTCCTCTTAAAAAAGCAGGCTTCTTAACTCGCGATGCTCGTGAAGTGGAAAGAAAGAAATACGGGAAACACGGAGCTCGTAAATCGACTCAGTTCTCTAAACGTTAATCTTTTTTATGTCATCCCCGGCGAACGCTTGGGATCTCAACGAAAAAAGCCCACAATCGTGGGCTTTTTTTTTTTGTAGTGAATCCTCTCAAACTATTGCTGAACTGGTGCTGGGCGAATGGAATCGGCAGCCATCTCGCGAGCGCGTCTCTGCATATTGTCGAGATCTCTTCCGATTTGAGTGGCCGTGCTGGTCACTGTCTCACGAACATCTGTCGCAATTGTCGAAGCTTTGTTGACCGTCGTTGTGTAAGTTTGAACGGTGCTGTCCCAAGCTTTGTTTTTTGCATTGCAAGCCGCATTGAAAGCTTTCACCGCAGCACAACGAGCTTTACCTAAGTGACTGGCGGACTCTAAGTTCACCTCGTTGCCCTTGATGGTGACGACCACATTGGCGCCCATGCAACCCGCTTTTAAATCTTTATAGTGCTCCGTAATTTGAGCGACGTTTTCTTTATGAAGTTTTTCAAGCGCTAATTCATCATTTTATCGTTCTCTAAAAAAATAATCTTTTTTGAATCCAAATCTCCTTTTCCCGCATCTAAGAGGTATAAAGAGCAGTTCATCTGCCAAATGATTAAAGAGAGGTCTTTTATGTCAGAAAAAATCGCAAGAAATTTAGTAGTTTACCCACTTATGATCTTAGCCGTTGTCCTTCAGGTCTACTTTGCCATGATCCTGATGACCGTGCCGGCTCTGGCTCAAGACGACACTTCTACTACAAAGGTGGAGTCCCAGCTCCCCAAAAAGCAGGCGGCGGTTATAGATACGCGTGCCGTAGCTCCCCAAGAAGATGATGTGGATAAAACAAACAAAATTCAGATCAGTTTAAGCTCTACTACAAATGACGGCGAGGATGTTGGAGCTGCAACAATCTCTAACGAAGAGAAAAAAGAGATTCGAGACAAAATTCGTACTGTAAAACAGCTTATGAAAACTCAAATGAATCTGGGCGAAGACACCGACAAACTCGAAGCCACTCTCGCCGAATTAATCGAGAAAAAGATACAACACAAGAAAAGACCGCGCACAGAATCTGAAATATTTTACGAGGGCTTAGACGACATCTTAGTTCCGATCTTTTTGTTTCTGACCTTTGCTGGAGTTTTCGGGGCTAAATATTATTTTGCCTATCGCACTCGTCGCGAGCAGCTGGATCTCTATCGACTCGCTATCGAGAAAGGCCAGCCCATTCCCGCAGATGTTTTTGCGACCTCTGAAAGCAAGGGACGCTCTTGGCAGGACGAAATGAGTCGCGGGATCAAATTTGTCCTGGTTGGACTCGGTCTTGCTTTATTTTTCCAGACAGTGGGCGCACCTTGGGCGATTGGCGCCGTCTTTACGTTTATCGGGTTAGGTCAATTGGGTTCAGCCTATATTAAGAAAAATTCTCAACCTCAAAAATAGATCAGAGAAAGAAGCCGAGAATGTTGAGCGATGCCGAACTGATTGCCCGGGTTGTTGTCGAGGGTGATCGAAACTCTTACAGTGAACTGATTCAAAGATATCAGTCCTCCCTTCGCGGGTTTTTCTTAAAACTCGCCGGTGGAGATCAAGCTCTTGCTGACGACCTCTCGCAAGAAACTTTCATCTCCGCCTACAAGGGGCTTTCGAGTTTTAAAGGCCACGCGAAATTTAGTACCTGGTTATTTTCCATCGGTAAAAACGTATTTTTGCAGAACGCTCGAAAACATCACGAGACTCCCATGGACCCCGTCATCCTGAGCGAAAGCGAAGGATCTCAAGGCGGATCTGAGATCCTTCGCTCTGCTCAGGATGACAAACGCGCTCAGGATGACGAACGAGCTCAGGATTACGGGAGAAGAATGGACATCCACCGCGCTCTCAAGGAACTCGATAGCGACGACCGCCTGGTTCTCGGCTTGTGCTACGTTCAGGAACTCACCCATCCCGAAGTCGCAGAGATTCTGCAAATTCCCTTGGGAACAGTAAAAACCAATGTCCTTCGTGCCAAAGAAAAGCTAAAGTTAAAACTCCTTTCCTACCAAGGAAGTGCTCAATGAACATGAACAAAACCGATTTAGAAAAACAATTAGATCTCGATATCGAAAACTTCCTGATGGAAAATCCGCCAGAGAGTGAAGTCTTTACCCAAAATGTATTAAGTGCTTTGCCTCAAGAGCCGCGCCTCGCTTGGATCACAAGCACCGGCCCAGTGTTGGGTGGCTTGTTCGGCCTCTGCTTTCTCTATTTCGTCACACCGATGAGTTTGAGTGTTGTGTTGTCTTATATTCCATTTACACTCAATGCGATCAAAGCGTTGATCGAGAGTGCCCCTCAATATTTGATGCACGCGACGGTGATCTCTACATTGAGCGCCGCCGGTTTGGCCTACTGGCTGCTCTCCGATGAAGAAAAGGTGTTCTAATGAGTGATCTGTTCGATCTCAGCTTGCCGTGGTGGAACTTTGTGATCCGCGCCCTCTCGGTTTACATCTTTTTATTATTTATGTTGAGAGTGAGTGGAAAACGTCAGATCGGACAATTTTCATCTTTTGATTTTGTCTTACTTTTAATTCTAAGCAATGCCGTCCAAAACTCGATGAATGGCGGCGACAATTCTCTGATCGGTGGACTCATTCTCGCGGGCACATTGGTCTCTTTTAATACTTTGATGGATTACGTCGGTTATAAATTTCCCAAATTCTCTCGCATCACCGAGGGCACTCCAGATTTTCTTGTCCTCAACGGTAAACCCGTCGAAAAGACTTTGCGAAAAGAGACCATCAGTGACGAAGAACTCTCCGCTCTGCTGCGAGAGCACGAGGTTACAGACCTTTCCGAGGTCAAGTATGCCATTATCGAAGCCAATGGACAAATCACGGTGATTAAGAACAAATAGTTTTTGCGGTCTGGTCCATTGGGTAAACGCGGTGAGGGTTCGCGGCCACTCAAGGGAAATCTCTTAAATGTCTGTTGGGGTTTGTTATCCTGCTGGCATGATCAAGCTTTGGTTTATTATTTTCCCGCTCTCGCTGACCGGTTGTGCCTCCGGTCCGTTAACCTTGGAGTCGGAACAATTTATGCTTTTGGAGAGTTCCGATCCTCGCCAAACAAAAATTGAAAATAAAGATTACCGTCTCGTTGTCGAAGTCAAATCGATTGACTCTGACATCATGATATTCCAGGTAGAAATTTTTAATAAGAATACCCGTGAGAATATTGTTCTAAGGCCTCAGCAGATTCAACTGATCGGAGACGCCTGGGACCACCGCCCCCAAATCCTCACGCAAGATGCCAAACTGAGGTCTTTAACCCAAAAGGAGAATGAACTGGATATTCAGGATGGCATCGCATTAGCGGGAGATGTGCTGTTGTTCGCCGCCACCATTGTTAATATCATCAATGATCGACCTTCAAACTTAGTTCTTTTAGATCATTTTGACTCTGGATACGCCGCACGAGAGTTTCAAAGAGAAACAATCCGAGTCCAAAAACAATATGTGACTAACTCTTATCTGACGACCACCTCCATTCTTCCTCTCACCTCAACTCGAGGGGATTTAGAATGTCGGGGAAACTTCTCCCGGGGTGATTTTGCTTTGCTGATTCCCATCAACGACGAAGTTCAGTACCTACGTTATCGAATCCATTAATGGTCGACTTTAAAAGAGATAAGGATATTTTTTTATACTACTCGAGGATGTATTTTTCGGGATTGACTGGAACTCCGCCGAGGCGAACTTCGTAGTGGAGGTGCGGGCCTGTGGAGCGGCCCGTGCTGCCGACGGCACCGATGATGTCTCCCCGTTTTACGGTTTGTCCGACCTTCACGTAGATTTGTGAGCAGTGACCATAACGAGTCGAGATCGAGTGACCATGATCAATCTTAATCAGTTGTCCGTAGCCTTCATCAACACCCGAGAAAGACACCACACCGCTCGCCGGTGCACGAATGGGCGTTCCGGTATCGGCCGCGATGTCAACACCGTGGTGAGCACTTTGATCGCCTGTAAATGGTGATGAGCGAAGACCGAAGTTCGAAGTCATCCAACCAATAACTGGGCGAATGCTTGGAGTCTTTTGAATAAGATCATTCTTATCCGCGAGATCTTTCCAAAGTTGGAGAACATCTTTTTCTTTAAACTCAACGCCTTCGATCACACGATCAATGCGTACTGAAATGGCTGAGTAATCGCTTTTAATACCAGTGCTGACCATCGGAGCTTCGCCGGTTTTAATTTCGAATTGACTGCCTTGCCCCACGCCTTCAATCGGTCCAATGTTTGAAGGCCAGCGGTCCGACTTTTGAATCTGTGCGGAATCAGGATTCTGCTCTACCGTCAATTGAGCTTCGCGATCGGGAGCATCGATGTTTGTAATTAAACGAAGTTTTTTAGAAAAACTTTCGACGCGCTCTAAACTGGTTTCGAGAGCGGCCAACTTGCCCTCCACTCCCTTAAGCTGTTCCTTAAGGTAAGCGTTTTCGGTACGGAGCCAGTGGGTGCGGTTTTTCTGAACAAGTAACCGAACATAATCTACGCAGACCGCAGAACCGAGCACTGTTAGGATCGAAACAACAAGAACAACGCTCCACATCCATGACGCGCGAACCACCCATTTTTTAGGGGTGTCGGTGCTATTCGCCATGACTAAAAATGTGAATGTTTTCTGAGGTTTATTCTTCATGCAGTCTCATGTTGTTACACCAATTATATCGGCTTATTTGTTGTCACACGAGAGTTTATTTTGGGTCAATTGTAAGGCTAGAAAAAGGTCTATCGACGCGAAGCATCTATAATAATGACAGTGATGTTATCGTCACCGCCGTTGGCCTTGGCTTCCTCGATCAAAGACGAGACTGCCGCTTTGATATCTGGATTTTGGCACAGCTCTAGGATTCGCTCGGGCCGAACTAGACCACTCAGACCATCAGAACACATGAGATAACGATCCCCCGACTCCACTTTGCGTTCTACGACATCACAAAGAGCTTCGCGCTCAAAACCCACACTTCGAGTGATTACGTTTTTCGCCTGAAACTTAGCGATCTCCGTGTCTTTTAAAAAGCCAGCACGAATGTGTTCGTTCAATAATGAGTGGTCTTCGGTCATTTGCCACATCTTTCCCTCGCGAATCATGTACGCACGAGAATCCCCCACATTTCCAAAGTATAAAATTCCTTTGTGTATCAGTGCAGAAACTAATGTAGTTCCCATGCCCTGAAGTTCAGGCTGCTCGATATGGCTTTTATGGTAAATCTGCTGGCTCGCTTGGATATAACCGTCGATCAAAATATCGCGAGGAGAGAAAAAACCAGTATTGCGTTTAATACTGTGAGAAACCACCGCGCGCAAAATCTCCACCGCCATGCTGGATGCGAGATCGCCACCTTTGTGACCACCCATTCCGTCGGCGACGATAAACAGACCAATGGAGTCGTCCACCAAAAACGAGTCTTCGTTCTTGGGACGCTTCAACCCTACATCGGTTTGTCCAAAAGATGTCAAAGTTATGTCCATAGGCCCCATTCTATGGGAGTAAATCCAAGAAAACAAAGATAAAACAAAATAGGACCTAGACCACCATCAGAAATACTCAAACTCTCTCCGAACTGAAGTTCATGAAAACCGAGAGAAATAAGAAGTTATCCAGTGTCTCATTTATAATCATTTCGATTCTCCTCCACTGTTTGTTAGTGGTGGTTTTTTATGCTTACGATATTTACAAGCAAAACCAAATCGTCGTGATCGAAAAACCCGAGACCACGGAAATTACTTTCCTCGATATCAACGATGTCGACCTTTCTAAAATGAAAGGCAATATCGTCGAGCAAGAAGATCCCAAAAAGAAAACTAAAAAAGCGAAAGACGACGCCAAGTACTTAAGTCTCCAGAATCAAATCGTGGAAAAGGAAACCCGTGCCGCTAAGCATGGAGAGTTCCAGAATGCAAAATCGCAAAAAGCCGCAAAACAAACCTCCGCATCCCAGGCCAATCAGGTTATCCCAACCTCGTCTTCGTCCCCCGAGATCAAAACTTACGAAAACGGCGACATGATGGTGGGTGAACAGCAAAAAATGCGCAAGGCTAAAACTGTCAGTGATCTTCGCCCCAACAGTATGGCCGATATGTCGGAGTCGGCTCACGTGTCTCAGAGCCAAACCAATGATTACTTGAAAGACGTCGTGATCAGCGCCGAGACCAATTTAAATACCAAAGAATATCTTTATTATTCCTATTTTAATCGGATCAAGAAGAAGCTTCGCCAGCACTGGGAACCCATGGTGCACGCCAAAGTTCGAATGCTCGTCATGAAAGGCCGCCAGCCTGCATCGATGGGAAGCAAAACCACTCGCTGTGTTATAACCCTCGACGACCGAGGCCTTTTGACGCGAGTGCAAGTACTGACGACTTCAGGCCTTGAGGACCTTGATGATGCGGCTTTAGAAGCTTTAAAAGCTGCCGCACCATTCCCAAATCCCCCTAAAGATTTAATCACCGACGGGTTAGTAAGAATTAACTGGGACTTTATTCTCGAGTCCTAAATCAGCGTGTTCGAGAGGGTGACTTTGCACTTTTTAGTGCTAATATCACCTTCTTATTTTGCAACGAGGTAGAGAGTGAAAACCCCTGTTTCTAAAGAAATTTTAGATAAAATTTGTTCCCGTGCCCATTACTTGGCAAACCAGATGATTTATCAAGCGAATCATCGCTCGGATAAAATGAAGGGCGATCCAAAAATCGGTGGCCACTCTTTAGCCAGCTCCAGCGCTCTTCATATTTTGGGAGCCCTCCATTTAGTGGTAAAAACGGGCTTTGATCATATCGCCAATAAGCCTCACGCCTCTCCGGCCGATCACTCTTACAATTATCTCTTGGATCTTTTCTTTAAACCGGATGGCACTCGCTTCACTCAGGACGAAAAAAATATCGCCATGAAGGGCCTGCGCGCTTACCCTACCGAAGAGCAGCCTTTTGTTTTCCAATCTTATCATTCCACTTACGATGCTGATCATCACAACTTCTTCCCGTCGGGCACGGTGGGAATTCCGCCAGTGAACGCGGGATACTTAGCTTTGGCTTATCGATTCGCTAAAGATCACGGCTACAATGTTCCTGACGCCCACTTCTGGTGCCTCATCGGGGACTCCGAGTTCCGCGAGGGTTCGCTGTTCGAAGCGACCCCTGATTTTGCCGAGCGTGAGTTGGGCGCTCTCACTTGGATCGTTGATTACAACCGTCAAAGCTTAGATGGTCACCGCATCATCAACCGCGAAATCATGAACGGAACCGACGCTGATCGTATCGAACGCACCATGGCCGCAAACGGCTGGGAAGTGATTCAAGTTCGTCACGGCCAAAAGCGCGAAAAGTTATTTAAATCTAAAAACGGCGATGCCTTTAAAAATTTCCTAGAAAAAGAATTAGATGATTACACTCTTCAGGCCTTGCTCTTGATGAAGGATCCAAAAGCTCTCGCCAAAGAGATGACTTCTCGTTTCTCTCAACTGAAAGCCTTTTTGAAAGACGTTTCCGACACGGATCTTTACGAAGCTCTCCGTGATTTTGGAGGTCATGATATCCAATTGCTCACCGAAGCTTTCGAAAAAAGTAAGAAGAGCACACGTCGTCCCACGATTGTAATTGCCCACACTCTTAAAGGCTGGGGCTTGGATATGGCCGCATCTCAAGGGAACCATTCAGCTCTCCCCGACGAAGAAGAAATGATCGCCTTACAGAAGAAGCAGGGACTTAAAGATATGTTTGGCGGATTTGAAGCCTCCACTCCAGAAGGCGCGTATTTGAAAAAGCGCGGAGAGTCGCTTTACAAAGATATGCAAGCGCAGAAGGCTCTCAAAGAAAAAAACTGGAACGACTTCCAAACTCGAATTCAACAGGGCGAAGGAATTCCCGACAGCTTAAATATTAATTTAAAAATGGCCAACTATCCTCACACCCAGTGGATGCTAGGACAGTGCACGGCCAAACTCACTCGTATCGCCAACACATTGAAAAATGATCCGAAAGCCAAAGAGCTCAACGAAGAAGAGTTGCGCTGGAAGCTTCCGGCGGAAATGCTCACCACGATGGCGCCCGATGTGGGAACAAGTACCAACTTAAATCCGGCGATGGATGGAAAAATCTTTGGTGCTCCTAAAGTTGAAGATGTAGAAACACAAATGGGCGTTAAAGATTCTAAGTCTCCTGATTTAGTTCCTGGAGAAGAGAATTCGGACCGCTTTATTCGTTTTGAAATTGTCGAAGCCAACACCACATCTTGTGCAGGATCTTACGGACGTTTACGCGACATTTTAGGAATTCCTATTTTGCCGTTGATGACGGTTTACGACTTCTTCGTAAAACGCGCGCTCGATCAGCATTTTTATAATCTCTATTGGAAATCGAGCTTTATTTTGGTGGGAACACCTTCGGGCGTCACTTTATCTCCCGAAGGTGCTCAACACGGTTGGAAGTCTGATCTTCAGATTCCTAACCAAATCACTTGGGAACCCGCTTTCTGCCAAGAGCTCGATTGGATCTTAAGTGAGTCTATTCGATTACATATGACGGGTCAAAATGAAGGGCGCACCGGAGTTCACATCAGAGGCGTCACTCGTGGTATCGATCAAAAGATGTTGATCAATAATTTTAAAAAGCAAAAGCGCTTTAAAACAGAAGATGCGCTTCTCCATCCCACAGGGTTCCCTCTCGAGGGCGCTACCGACGAATCTCAAGTGCCCTCGCTCGACGAAGCCAATATCTTCGCAACTCTTCGCCAAGACGTTCTTGCGGGAGCTTATTATCTCATCGACTATCGCGGATACGCGAACTACGAGCCTGGAGATAACGTCGTAAATATCTTCTGTATGGGTGCACTTGTGACTGAAGCCGTCGCGGCCTCAGAAGCTCTTCTTCAACAGGGCATCTATGGAAACGTGATTGTTGTAACGTCCTCGGATCTCCTTTGTGGCCAATTGGCTCACAACGATGATTACGCGTATCTTAAAAATGGTTTAGGCATCAATGGTAACATCACATTGTCACCGGCGCTCAACGGACACTCCACGGTGGGTGAACTGATCACTCTCTCGGGTCGTCGAGTCCCCATCGTGAGTGTTCACGATGGAGAACCAGGCCTGCTCGACAATATCGGAAGTATCGTTGGGGTTCGCCACGAATCGCTCGCTGTGCGTAAGCATTCCAAGTGCGGTCGACCTGTTGAAATTTATCATTACCACAAGATCGACAGCGACGCGATCATCGAAGCCACTCATAAGGTCCTCGACGAAACAGCTATGGAGTCTGTCCAAGTCTCCACGGCGGTCGTTCAACAGTTATTGACACCTTCATCAGCAGCTCAGGGTTCTGACGAACAGTCGTGGTCTCACAACACGTGGAACAAAAATTAACTCCCGCAGGTACTACCGTTTATCTCGAAACGGTAGACCCCAAAGCCCCCACAGTAATTTTGATTCACAATATGTGGGGGTCTCATAAGTCGATGCATCGTCACTCCGCCTATTTTAAATCTCGAGGTTTGAACACCGCGAGCTTTAATCTGGTGCGCGGAAGTCGCAGCGAAGACACTTCCCCGTTTCGTGGTCTTCAACGTTTGAAATTCACTTATCTTCTTTGGGTCGAACAGATCACCGACGTTCTCAATTTTGTTTTAGGCCCAAAATATATTTTTAGTTTTTCGGGTCCGTCATTATCAGGATTAATTGCCGCTCACGATCGCAGCGACATTCTCGCTTACATCTGTGATGGCGGTCCGTTTGAGGACGTGTGGGCCTGCACCTTAAGGATGTTCGAGAAAGAGACGGAGATTCCCACTGCACCCCTGCGAATGGCGGCGGTCACTTTGGGAATTGCTCAGTGGGGGCCCTTCGCCACTCAGCATCTTCATCGGTGTTTATCCCAGTGGTCGAACATTCCGCTGCTTTCGATCCGTGGCTTGCGAGATCCGATCGTGTATCCCCAATGTATTGATGATGTCTTTCAACCTCATTCGTCCCTACCACTCTCGATACTTGAGATTCCCGAGGGAGTGCATCTCGACGGAATGAAAAACTTTAAAGAGATGTATCAAGAGGCTATCGACAAATTTCTACGGTCCCTGAGTTCCGCAAAAACTTGAATTGAACTTGGTTATTCACCTTCTCGATGGTGATCCGCTCCTGGTCCGTGCGCCAATCAAAAGCGTCCCCTAAAACCGAAACTTCGCAGTAAGGTTTATCCACGCTCACGGGTAAGGGACCTGCCACAGGAACAAAGGCGCGAATGTTTGTAAATTTACCGTTTTCCCACTGGGTGATGAGAACTTCAGAGTTTTCGTGGAGAATCACCGTGTTGTATTGCTTTTCGTTGGAATTCTCTAAAAGATTTAAACGAAGCTTTGAGGGATAAATACCGATGGTTTTATTGCTGAGATCTTTAAAAACAAGTTGGCGGTCTTCGTAAGAATAAATGAACTTAAAAGTGCGTGCCGTAAATAAAGTTTTAGCGCGCTGGAGTTCCTCCGAAAAAGAAACACAGGCCAGTAAACTTACGATAAACGCGACTATTAAAGATCTCATCGTCTAACTCCTACCTAAATCTAAAACAAGACTCAAGACTTTCACTAAAGTTTCCATTGCGATCCATTCGGGCTGCGACACAACGGTAGCAGTGAGCAAACCGACTGCGGTACTGCAGGGACGACTCGTAATTCGACTGCCCCGGCTGAAACAACCCGTAATAGGCGCGCATCACCACGGAATAATCTCCAATGTTCCCATTGCCGTTTTCGATCACTTGTCGCTTCCCGACCATACTGGCTTTTTCTAAAATAGTAAGCATGGAGGCTTCGGTCTGCGCTAATGTACTTTGCGCCATCTTGGCGTGAATCTGTACGCCACTCAATCCTGCAAATCCCGGAAGACGACTCGGGTTTTTACGAAATACATCGCCTGCGGTGCTTCTTTGGACTTGGAACATTCCAGCAGCTGATGAGTCGGGATGACACGAGTATGCGGTCGGATTAAAAGTGGATTCTTTTCGAGCAAGACACACCATCAATCGCACATCGATATTGATATTATGTAAACGATTGATGTGTTGAACGTTTTGAATGGTTTTCTGAATCCGCTGAGTGGGAGTGAACCCTCCCCAAGGATGATTTAAAAAGCGACCGGTATCATTACACTGATTAAACCGGCACGAAGGACAATCGATAATTTGCATTGCGGTCCGCGCGGGTGCGGGTCGATCGACACGTGGAGTTTGGGGCGTAGGTACGGATGGAGATTGAATTTGCGGAGTTGTTCTCGCATTCACCGCCTCGGACGATTGAGGCGTAATTACGCTGGGACGAGGGGCCGGCGTGGGGGGCGTTGAAGGTTGAGGGACTACGGCTGAAACACGGGGAATTGTTTGAACTGGTGGTGGTGGTGCAACTCGACGGATTTCGAGACGACGACGATTCTTCACTAATGCAGGATTAATTTTTTCTTCCTCTTCTTCAGAGAAACCAACCAGAGAATTTTGCTCCATGTAGTCGTTCTGTCCGCGATAATCCTCTTCCGAAGCAACGACCTCAGCGGGACGGCGAAGTGCGGGCGACTTGAGTGTGGCGAAGGCTTCGTTCGCAAGTGACATCAATGTCACTATTAAAATCACAGATTTAAACCCATTCCCCATACCCTCTGATACAGCAAGCCTTATGCCCGCCATATCGATTCTACGAGCCAAAAAAGGGCCAAAAGCGAAGTTTCTAATTCAGCTGTCTAGGATATTTACAGAGGAGTTTTGCACAATCTCAGAATGAGACATGCTTCAGATGGTACCCGGTACCTTTTGCGGATGCGATGTGCAAGAAGGCATTACTTGCCTTCTTACACATCGCATCCGCAAAAGGTACCGGGTACCCTCAGATCTATTTGCACTCGGTGGGGTTGATGCCTTTAAAGCCGAGCTTGGTGAGAGTGCCGGACTTATCTTTAAGCTCGAGGTAAGCGAAGTCTTCGAGGATGTTGGCCGGAATTCCTGCTCTTAAAACATCAACGTTTGCCGCGTCGATTCCGTAGAAGAGTTCAAGAAGCGACAAAAGATCTTTTCCTTTTTGGCTCAGATTATCGGTCTTCGTCCAATCCGTTGCAAAGAGGTCTTTTTCTACACCCGCAAAAGTCGCTTTGATGACGTACAAAGGAACTTGTTTGTTCAAAACCTTAATTTCTAAGCCGACAACGGGATTGTCTGGAGCTTGTTGAATTCCAGGTTTACTGACAACGGCAGTTCCTTCAATATCACAGCTGAAAGAAAAATCTTCCACGGCGAATACGTTGAATGCAAATAACAATACAAATAGTGATACGATAGTTTTCATAATTCTCCCTCCCATAAATGAGATGCCCCCACCTTACCTCAGGTAGAAATGGTGTCAAATTGACACCATCAAATCCCATGTTAAGAAACGGATATGTTAATCGTGATTCAGTTATTTTGCGTTGAGAGCTTAACTCGCAGCGTAATAATTACGAGAAAAGATACTGCGCTAAGCCACTTAAAAGGCTGAGCAAACCTGCTGTCAAAGCTACAGCTATTAAAATGAGGGTCGCATTGACGGTATACTTAAGGGCTATATAGGCCGGACGATTCGTTTGTTTTAAATTTTTAGATTTTTGGAGAATCGGCGACAAACTGGAGAAGATCTTATTCGCAAGACCGCGCTGATCCCCGTCCATATTCGGAACCACCGTGGTCCGCATCAGGGCCTTAAATACAAAATTAATTAAACTTCCCAAAAGGAACATAGGGCGTTCCACATCGCACATCAGAATAATGCGATAGCGGTCGGCATTGTTTTTTGCGTAGTGCAGATAAGTTTCATCAAACATAAACGCCTTACCGTCACGCCAAGAGTAGTGATTGCTGTCCACATTGATAAAGCAGTTGTCTGAATTGGGCGTCGACAGGCCCAAATGGTATCGAAGAGAGCAGGCCACCGGATCTAAGTGACGAGTCAATTGGGATCCCACAGGAAGAATCGAAAACATGGCGCCGTTGACCGTTGGAATATCCTTAAGAATGTCGACCGTCTTGGGACAAAGTTTTTGAGCGGAGTTATGTGTCGTGCCGTACCACTTCAAGTAGAACTTGCTCCAACCATACTTATAAAAAGTGCGGAATCCGACGTCATAGTAGGCCGCCGATCCAGGCTTACTGGTGTTATCAAAGTGACTGGCCTCGTAGAGTTGAATAGCTTCATCACGAATCGTTTGCCAGTTGTCTTGAATGGCTTTGAGCTCTGGAAACTTTTCGACATCGATAATGGCGGAATTGGCGCGCTGTTGAGTAAAGATATAGAGGATGCAGTTCAAAGGCGCAAAGAGAGGCCAACCCTTTCGCAAATATTCGGTGAGATTTTCAAAGCGAGTTTGACCGCGAAATTTGAAGACGTAGATCATAGATCCGATCACAAAAGCGATGATCAAAAAAAGGCCGACAAGAGTTAAAGTCATGGGACCTAAGCTAGTCTAAAATGGCATAAAAATCATCTGGAAATCGCCAGACGAGTCCCGCCTGGCATTAGATGGATTATATCGTAGATTCGCCTTAAAAAGCGGCCAGTTATCCCTTAGAAAAGATACCCATACAGCGGGGAACCACGGCTGAGGCGCCTCCGGCCTTTTCAGTACGGACTCGGGTCAACATCTCTTCGGCGGCCGATTCGATGATGTTTTCAACGTTACGAATCGACATCTTAGAGAGTTCGTCCACGGCTCGCGTGTCGTCCTGTTGAGAGCGAGTAAAACCAAAAACAGGTCGCGCCAATTCCGCTTTTTCGAGGTGGCGGCTGAGGATCATGTCGTAGAGAGTGTCGGCATTCACTCCGCGAGCTTCGGCGTCGGCAAGGAAGTCCTTAGCGACTTTTTCCCAGCGCATCCGCACGATCGCTTTTAATGCCGCGGCATCGGGAGAGTTAAAACGAATGACTTTGTTCACACGATCTAAAAGATACGTGTCGATCTTCTCTTCTTTAGCAATCGCCTCTTTGATTTCGTCGATAGACATTCCTCGGGATGAAAGAGACTCTCCCGAATTCGTGGCGAAAATAAAAATCGCATTTTTGGTACTGACAGAAACGACGGGGCCGGGCTCGCCCGTAGGAGAAGTCTTTCTCTCGGTGACCGTTGCACTGTCGAGCACACTTAGAAGTGATCTTTGCGTGCGAATCTGCGACTTATCAGGTTCATCAAGTAAGAATATGGTGAAGGGATACATTTCGAGCTGAGTCGAAATTCGCGACATGAGCTCAGGCCCAGAAATGTCCATCATCGGAATTTTTAAAAACTTATACCCCAGGTGTTCGGCGACGGAACTCGAGAACACCGTTTTCCCTAAGCCTTTCCCACCGAAGATCATCACCGAAAGCGGCTTGTCTCTTTCGCTTTTGCTCGTCCAAAAGCGAAGCGCCTTATAAAATTCGCCGATGCTTTCGCCAAGACCTAAAAGTTTTTTGTTACTGGATTCTTCGGCCTGCCGTACATATTTCTCATTGATCTCGGCATCGAGAAATAACTGTAAATTGAAATTGTAATACTCGGAGGCTTTTTCAATCAGCTGGGCTTCGGTTTTAAATTGAGTGCTGTCGAGCTTTTCGGAACTTGTTAAATAATCCAAAAGCTTGATCGAGCGGCGCGGCTCTGCGGAAGCTCCACCAAAAACTCGGCTAATCTTTAGAATTCCGTTAATCATTTCTGGAGTCATCTCGCGACCGGTGTCCTCTTTGTAGCGTTTTTGTAAAATCTTAACGAGAGTGGCCTCGTCGGGAGATTTGATCTCGACTTTAACAAATCGCTGAACCAAAGGGGGACGAGATCCAAAGTAAAGTTCAAATTCGTAATCGGTCGTGGCGCCGATAATTTTTAATTGCCCCGACGCGAGAACTTCTTTAAGGCGATCCATCACATCAATACTGCTATTTCTGTGAGATCCCGCACCTTGAATCGTCGCGATCTCGTCCATCAGGATCGTGATCGGAACAATTTTAGCGACATCAATGAGCTTTTGAACTTTTTGTTCGGTGTCACCGGCGTGCCCGTCTTTTCGCGCCGCAAAGGCCGAGGCCTCACCTCGCATATAAATTCGTCGCTGGAACTCCGGAATTTTAGCTTCGTTGAGATAGGCCAATACAAGGTTCAGACTATGGGATTTGCCCACTCCGGGGGCGCCGACGAGAAGGACGTTCCCGGACTCCCGCATCAGGAGCGCCTGCGCCGCTTTTCTTAAATTTTTGAGGACCTCGGGATCTTTGGGAAGTTCGATATTTTCAATCTCTTGGGGATTGATGGCCATCACCATGCCGGTGTTCTCTAGGCTTTCGATCTCTTGCCGATTCTCTTCGAGAAATTTTCGATGGTTCAATATCGTTGGATTTAATTTTTTTTCGTCGGGATATAAAAAAGAAAGCGATTCCTCGTTCGAGTACTCCGCATCTGTCGTCGGAACAACGGCTGGAAGTTGCCCCTGCGCGTGCACTGTTATAGAAAAAGAAAAAATAACCCCTAATACAAAAACACCCAAAACTGTTTTCATCATTAACCCCATAAATTGTAAATGACACCCAAGCCGAAAACCTACACAACCCCTTAAATCCGCACATTAAAATTTAAAGTGACAGTAAAAATTATAGGTTTTTAAGATGGCGCGGACCTTCAACCTCAATATGATTGGTGCCTGTGGTTCAATGATTTTTAATCTCGAAATTATGGCGCAATTAGTTATAAGCCGGGCTCGAGTATTCTGCCATATCTCCCCGATCTATTTCCTGGTATCTCGATTCCATGGCACGAAGCCGTTTATTTCAAAAAATTAAAAAACTGATCGTCGAAGCCTCGGATCCACGAGAGCCATCAATTCCGTCGCGACGTGATTTTGTCCATCGCGGCCTTATCGCCGCTTCCGCCGCGAATCTTGCTCCTCAAAAATTATTTCATCGAGCGACAACCGAGCGAGTTCTCATTCTGGGTGCGGGTGCAGCGGGTTTGGCGGCAGCTTACACTCTTAAAAGAAAAAACATCCCTTTTAGCTTGATCGAAGCCACCGGTCGACCGGGTGGTCGTATTCAAACGCAATACAATTTTAATCACGATCAGCAGTTTTGTGAGCTGGGTGGAGAACTTATTGATGCCTCTCACAAAACAACTTTCGCCTTGTGTGCCGAGCTCGGTCTCAAGATTGAACATTTAGCGGCGGCGAACGTCGGCTACGCATCAACGCTTTATCACTTCAAAGGGCAAACTTATACCGACCAAGAACTCTTCAAAGGCATTCGCAACTTCGTTAAAGATCTATCGAAAACTGCGGATAAAGTATGGGGCGATAGCGAATTACCGCTCATTTACAAAAACAAAGATAAGCTCCCTAAGTTCGCGCAGGTCTGTGACAAAATGCCTTTGAGCGAATTTTTAGAGAAACACTCTCCTAACACCGAAGCGTGGATTAAGAATCTCATTACGGTCGCATATACCGGTGAATTTGGATTAGACACAGACCTTCAATCCTCTTTAAATTTAATTAACTTGATGGACACGAACATTAAAAATGGTTTCCAAATGTTTGGTCCGAGCGACGAAGGCTATCGAATCCAAGGCGGAAGTGAATCTATTGTCCGCGCTCTTTTTTCCAAGATTGAAGACCATTTCCTCTCAGACGATTCGATCTTACTCAATACCCACTTGCGAAAACTGACTTACGATGGGAGTCACTTCCATTGCTATTCTCAAAGTGAAAATGGAACGACCAAATCCCAAAAGTTTTCTCGAGTCATCTGCACAATTCCGTTCTCGGTATTGCGGCAGATCGATGGGGTAATGTCTCTCCCTCTCTCACCGGTCAAAAAGAAAGCCATCGAACAACTGGGTTATGGGACGAATACGAAAGTGATGATGGGTTTTCAAAGTCGATTCTGGCGCGCCGAAAACAGTCTCGCCGAAAAGAGCACGGGCTCGCTGTATACAGAAAATCCTATACAAACTCTTTGGGAGACCAGTCGACTTCAACCCGGTCAAAGCGGAATCTTGACGAATTTCATCGGTGGCCGAGCGGGATATGATTTAGTCGATCTCAGCTACGCTCAGCAAATGGGTTATGTGGAAAAGAACATCGAGATTCTTAAACAAGTTTATGGACCCAGCGCCGACTGCTTCGATGGAGCGCTAGCCGTAAAAAACTGGGGACGAACTCCGACGGCGCAGGGATCTTATTCTTGTCCACTCGTAGGACACTACTTCACGATTCAAGGATCAGCGGCGGAAGTTGAACTTAAAGGTCGATTGCAATTTGCTGGCGAACACACCGAAGACGATAATCAAAGTTATATCGAGGGCGCCTTCGCTTCTGGAATTCGCGCCGCTCGAAGAATAAAATAAGTGTTTAGGGGATGGGATTCCCCTTAAGACTTAAGGGGAATCTGTTTTAACGTTCTATCGTTTGACGTCAAAGCGATCTAACATCATCACTTTGTTCCAGGCGTTGACGAAATCGTTAACAAATTTCGCTTTGCCATCTTCAGCTGCATAAATCTCGGCCACGGCACGGAGCTCTGAATGAGATCCAAAGATAAGATCGACCGGAGTAGCAGTCCACTTTACGGCACCCGTTTTTCTATCGACGCCTTCGTAGAGATCCGGCTTCGAAGATTTTCTCCACTGAGTCGACATATCCAATAGATTTACAAAAAAGCTATTGTCCAAAGTCTCTGGTTTATCCGTGAGGACTCCGTGTTTAGTTTTTTGCGTGTTGGCTCCTAACGCTCTCATTCCACCGATCAAAACTGTCATCTCAGGCACGGTCAAAGTGAGAAGGTTCGCGCGATCTACGAGCATTTCTGCCGGAGACATTGGGCTCTGGGAACTGTAATAGTTACGGAAAGCATCGGCCTTAGGCTCAAGATACGCAAAGGAAGACACATCTGTCTGCTCTTGGCTGGCGTCCATACGTCCCGGAGTAAATGGAACTTTCACCGATTGTCCCGCGGCTTTTGCCGCTTGCTCAATGGCAGCAACTCCACCTAATACGATCAAATCAGCCATGGACACTTTTTTAGAAGATCCATTAAATCCCTTTTGAATCTCTTCGAGTTTGCCCAAAACTTTTGCCACTTCCGCTGGGTCATTCACGGCCCAGTTTTTCTGAGGCTCTAAGCGAAGTCGGCCACCGTTAGCACCACCTCGAAGATCAGTTCCACGGAAAGATCCCGCTGCCGCCCAAGCGACGCGAACTAATTCGGAAACAGTCAAACCACTTTTAAGAATTTTACTCTTAAGGGAAGATACGTCGCTATCACTGATCACTCGACCCTCTTGAGCCGGGATCGGATCTTGCCAGATAAGAGTCTCTTGAGGAACTTCTTTGCCGAGGTAACGAGTGCGCGGTCCCATATCACGGTGAGTGAGCTTGAACCATGCTTTGGCGAAAGCCAATTCGAATTCCTTAGGATTGTCTTTAAATCTCTTCGTGATCTTCTGATACTCTGGATCCATCTTCAGCGCGATATCTGTAGTGAACATGATCGGCGCATGACGTTTGTTTTTATCATGAGCATCAGGAACCAGATTCGCCGCTTTGCCATCCTTGGGAATCCACTGAATAGCTCCTGCAGGACTTTTTGTTTGAACCCATTCGAAGGCATAGAGGTTATCAAGATATTGCATCGTCCATTCGGTCGGCTTTACAGACCAAGCTCCCTCGAGACCGCTGGTATGAGCATCGATCCCTTTTCCGGTACCGCATTTGTTCTTCCAACCAAATCCTTGCTCTTCAAGGCCTGCGCCAGCGGGTGCGGCTTCTAAACATTTTTTAGCGCTCCCTTTACCGTGGGCTTTCCCGAAGGTGTGTCCACCGGCAATAAGAGCCACGGTTTCTTCGTCGTTCATCGCCATACGACCAAAAGTTTCGCGAATGTCTTTAGCCGCAGCCAATGGATCGGGCTTCCCGTTAGGTCCTTCTGGATTCACATAAATTAAACCCATCTGGACCGCGGCTAATGGTTTCTGCAATTTGCGACCTTGAGAGTAACGTTTGTCGTCTAAAAATTTCTTCTCAGGACCCCAGTAAACGAGATCGGCTTCCCAATCGTCAGTTCGTCCACCGGCAAAACCGAACGATTTAAATCCCATGGATTCGAGAGCGACGTTTCCTGTAAGAACCATAAGGTCCGCCCAAGACAGACTGTTTCCGTATTTCTTTTTGATGGGCCATAAAAGACGACGAGCTTTATCTAAGTTGGCATTGTCGGGCCAGCTATTGAGAGGCTCAAAACGCTGTTGTCCACCGCCGGCGCCACCGCGGCCATCCATTACACGATAGGTCCCAGCACTGTGCCAAGCCATACGGATAAAGAAAGGACCATAGTGACCGTAATCCGGTGGCCACCAATCTTGAGGTGTCGTCATTAATTGTGCGATTTCTTTTTTAACAGCCGCGAGATCCAATTTTTTAAATTCTTCGGCATAATTAAACTTTGCCGTCAGCGGATTGGACTCCATCGAGTGCTGACGAAGTGGCGCTAGATCTAAACGCTCGGGCCACCAAAACTGGTTTGAAATATTTGAACGATCAAGACTTTTCGTGTTTTGTGTGACTGTCGCAGCGAAAGTTAAGCTGTGAAATCCAAAAAAAACAAGTAAGCCTATGTTGACTAATTTTTGCATTTTTTTATTCTCCTGTGTGTAGGTTGAGCCTATACAAATTTTGTTCACGAGTAAAAGTATAAAAACAAATCAATCGATAGACTTAAGCTATCATGGGCTCAAAAATCGAAAGAATCCCCGAGGCCATTGGCCTATGTAGCACAAAAAATATGCAACTCAGATTTTCGTCACTTGCCTTAATTTCAGATCTATCCGAATCTAGTTTCGATCAAAGGAGGTCACATGGCCCGCTCTCAATGGACTCTGGTTTCTACCCTCATGGCATTTATCACAGGGTGTTCGTCCACCCCTCCGGTGCAAACAGTCCCCAAGGTCGATATCCCTAAATTTATGGGACCCTGGTATGTCTTAGGAGGACGCTTTACGTCTTTCGAAGTGGATGCCCATAATGGGATCGAAAGCTACGAGCTCGACCCGGATGAAGATCATATTAAAATTAGTTTTACCTACAACAAAGGTTCGTTCGACGGGGAAAAGAAATCCATTCCTCAGCGGGGCTGGGTGCAAAATAAGCAAACGAAATCGACGTGGACGGTTCAGCCGTGGTGGCCTCTTCAATTTGACTACCTAATTGTGGCTTTGGCCGATGACTATTCGTGGACCGCGATCGGTGTACCTAGCCAAAAATATTTATGGATTATGGCTCGAGATTGGAAAAATCCCGAAGAGAAAATCAAAGCCGCTCAACAGCAGCTTCGAGAAGTTGGGTACGATCCCACAATTAAGACGACCGTACCTCATAGACGCTAATCCATCTAAGGAGCTTTTGTCTTCGCCGCAGCGGCGCGAGCGCTGGCTTCTTTCTTCGCGTTTAATTCTTCAGGAGAAAGACCCCAAGGGGACGATTTAGGTCCTTTAGGACGATCTTTTTTCCCACCACCGCGATTGCGAGGATCTACTTTTTCTGTCACAGGCTTTGGAGCCGGCTTGTCGCCAAAGTATTCGGTAATAAAATGAAGCTCTTCGATCTTTGTTGCGTTCTCTGGGACTTGTTCGCCTTCGTTAAAAGAAAAAATACGAACACGATAGAGATTTTCGGTCTTAGGCTCCGCAAGTCCTACTGCCGTTATAAAGTTCTTAAGTTTGGCGTCTGCATATTTAAAAGTTTCGCCGATAGAAGTTGAGATCTCTTCTTCTGTTTTGCCTTCAGCCATTAAAGCTTTTTTCGCCTCGATCCCTTTAAGAAGAATATGTCCCGGAAATTCGCCCATTGCTCTCATCATGTGGTCCTTGTTAAGTTTGGGCCATACTGGAGAATAAACGCCTTAGGGTCAATAATTAACGAACTTTATGGTTAGTTTTGCACGAAAAACTGGGGCGCAGGACCCGCTAAAACCTTCTAATTTGCAACTGGGAACTAAACGACTCAAAAACTGTATCTTTTGTGTTTTTTGCGATACATCCAGGGCATGAAAAAGCCCCTGGAAGAAATGCGGGATGGTCAATCCATTGAACTCCTTAAAGAGCTTCACATCCTTACCCGCGACGGAAAAATCAATCAGGATAGTCGACGTAAACTCAAACAGGTTTATCATCTTTATGGTTTTGTGGAGCCCCTTTTAAAGGACCTTCTTCAAACCAACGCCGATCTAAATCTCGTCGATCACGGGGCTGGCAAATCCTACCTGGGCTTTATTATTTATGATCTCTTCTTTAAGGATTTAGCAAAAGGTCATGTCTACGGCGTGGAAACGCGAGATGAGCTGGTGAAAAAATCCAGTGAACTGCAAAAGAAATTTGGCTTCAAAAATATGTCGTTTCTTAACGTTTCGGTCAATGATTCCATTGAATCCCAACAGCTTCCCGAAAAAATTGACATCGTGACCGCACTTCATGCCTGCGACACCGCCACTGATGACGCCATTGATTTTGCTCTTCGCAAAAATACAAAACATATTTTTCTGGTTCCTTGTTGCCAAGCAGAAGTGGCCAAAACTTTAAAGCAAAACAAACCTCGGCAATTGGCGAACCCTCTCACAGAGATTTGGCGACATCCGATTCACACTCGTGAATTTGGGAGTCATCTCACGAACGTCTTAAGGTGCTTACGCTTAGAGGCTCATGGATATAAAGTGACCGTGACTGAACTCGTCGGCCATGAGCACTCGATGAAGAACGAACTTATCGTTGCGACAAAGATCGAAGGACCAAGGAAACGCGCTAGTGACCGACTTCATCAAATTCTAGAAGAGGTCGGACTCCAGGAGTTGCAGACTCGCTTCTCAACGCCGGCCAACACCGAGTCTGTTCCAACCGTCTAAGCCTAAACCCTTAAGAGTTTGAATATTGCGCTCAGGAATACCCTCGACGTCAGGATACGAATCGACAGCTTTCGTTACACTCGCCTCGCGCAAGATATGGAGCGCTGGATAGGGAGAACGATTGGTATAATTGCTGATGTCATCGACGGAGCTTCCTGCAAATTGATACTGCGGATGAAAGCTCGCGATTTGAAAGATTCCCTCCAATCCGAGCTCTAATAATGCAGCATCAGCGACCTCTAAAAAATCGTTGTAGTCGAGAAAATCACTGAGAACATCGGGATGAATCAACAAAACCGTATCGATTTCGATGGGGTCGGTGTTTTCTAGAAGCTGTAACTCGGATATTAAATCTCGCAGCAGTTCCTCCCCGGTGGACGCGGAGCTGACATGATAGCGAATCTGCTTTTTAAGATGGACGGCCTTTGCAAATGGGCACAAATTAAGCCCAATCACCGACTTTTCGAGCCAGGTTTGCATTTCGCCAACGATGGACAGATGATCATTCATAAGTTACCTATAGTTGAACTTCACCTTAGGGTGAGAGTGGAGTAATGACAAGCTCCAATGACCTAACAGTAGAGAATACCCAGTTGAGCAAAGCTATCCAATTTCATATTCTAAATACCGTCTCTCAAGCCCTGATCGAAGTGTTTGAAAAGGGAAAACATGCCGATCGCATGATCGACAAATATCTGCGAGCGAATAAAAACTGGACACCCGAAGATCGAAGTTTCTATGCTGAAGCGGTCTACGGAATCATACGCCAAAAAAGATATCTCGAATTCCTCGCGGAGTCGGAAGAGCTCTGGTCGATCATTGCCGCATACCTCGTGACCCAAAACTTAAAACCTGTCGCACGTCCCGAGCTGAGCAAAATAGATCCCGGCAAAGTCAAAAGCCGGATGAGCCTCAAAAAGCCTTTGGCCATAGAGCATTCCATTCCCGACTGGCTCAACGAAGTTGGTCAAAAAGAATTCTCCGCCCAGTGGCCCACCATCCTCCAAGGACTCAATAAAGATCCCCTGATCTACCTCCGCACCAACACGTTAAAAACAAATACCGAAAAACTCATCCAAGATCTAAAAAAAGAAAAAATCACCGCTCTCAAGGTGCCAGGTTCCCTCTTTCCCCTCGAGAGCCTGTATCTCAAAGAACGTAAAAACGTTTTCGCCACGAACTCTTTTAAAAACGGCGATTACGAAATGCAAGACGCCGGCTCGCAATCCATAGCTCCACTTTTACAAGTAGAACCTGGCCAAACTGTCGTGGATGCCTGTGCAGGCTCCGGAGGCAAAACTCTGCATTTGGCCGCTCTGATGCAGAACAAAGGGAAAATTGTCGCCATGGATATCCATGAGATGAAGCTCCAGGATCTCAAACAGCGGGCCGCGCGCGCCGGAGCAAAAATCATAGAGACGAAACTGATACAATCTCCCAAGATCATCCAAAGCTTAGAAAATAAATTTGATCGTGTGCTCATCGACTCCCCCTGTTCAGGCCTTGGAGTTCTACGCCGAAATCCCGACACCAAATGGAAGATGACGCCCGAGCAAATCGACGAGCTCTGCCAAACTCAAAGGGACATCCTCCATCGATACTCAAAAATGTGTAAATCCCTTGGAATTATGGTTTATGCCACTTGCAGTATTCTCAAGCGTGAGAACGAAGATCAGGTGAAAGAGTTCCTCAATTCCCCCAATGGAAAAAACTGGACGCTGCTCGCAGAGCATAGACTATGGCCCCACCAGCACAACACCGACGGCTTTTACGCCGCTGTCCTCAGAAAGAATTGATTTTAGGTTGTTGTAAAAGTCCGGGCCATTTGATTTTAGGTGGAAAATTGAAATACCAATGCTAAATTTGTTGAGTGATTAAAATCATAGAAACTTTTTGTATCATTTTCGCCGGCTCGCCCGCGAAGATACTGGCGCTCATTTCGATCACACTTGCCGGAAGTCTCTCTTTCGCTTCACCGCCAGATAAAAAATCCTACGAAAAAAGGCGTCCGTTGCCGATACTAATGCCCGCTTCGGTTTTCGATTTGAATAATGGAGCATTTATTACGAGCGAAGCTCATCAGGGAAACCAAAGTATCACTCTTTCAGATGGAACTCGTGTCGACGAAGAGTCCAAGTTCAATGGTTCAGTCGGCGCATGGCTTCGCTTAAATGATTCCTTTTCTGCATCCTTTATTATGCAATTAGTACCTTTCGATATCTTCCTGCCGATGGGCGCACAAATAGATTGGCTCATAGTTAAAACGGAACGTTTTCAGCTTCAAGCCGATGTATTGTACATGGGTACTTTGGGACTTATATTCCCATCAGGTGCAGCACAAAGTGTTCTAAAGTATAAATTTATAAAAACAAGAAATGCCTCAGCCTATCTCCTATTAGGTTCAGGCTGGGGTTCGCAATACCACTTTCTTCACAAAGTTAAAGATGAGGGAATAAGCTCTCCGTCGGCTAGATACACTGGGTATCTTGCGACTCAATTTAATTTTGTCGGTTTAGAAATTAATTACAGGGACTTTTTTATAACCACTAGATACTCAACCGCATCTCGAAAAGCCGGATCGAACGATCAAGATCGTACCATTGGCGAACCTCCCGAAAATTATAAAGCTGATGACGGAAGTTTCTTCTCAATCAATATTGGAATGGCAACGCGCAATCTATAAGCAGATGTTATTTTACAAAAAGCTGGTCACAGACATGCGCTTTCTCGGAAGACGGACTTCTTTTAATTTGAGTGTCCTTCGATGCTAAACTCTGATGGGGTTGCGGACAACGAATTCCATCATGGATCGAGGTATACTGTGGCTTATGACTTACGCAAGACGTGCATGCTAAAGCTAAAGATAAAAACATAAATTTAATTTTATTTAGAATCATTTGAATACCTCCCTTATTAAAGATACCACGAAATTGATAATCGAATCCATTCGTCGACGTGTTTTTCATAAGATATGCGTAAATCCCAGTCTCGACTTAAGCCTAATCTGTTATCAATTTTAATCATCGTGGCATCGGCATCATCTTTTTCGAGATACGCCCTATAACCAAAATTGAGTTCTGTTTTGAAAAGTCCCGACGGAAACCAGTCAATCAGTGCACCCAACATCGGTGTACTTGCAAGAGTTCCAGAATTTTCTGTACGTGTTTGAGCGCGGACGTCTACGAGAACGAAGATCGCCTGGCGATCTAGTATCAGAAAACCTTTACCAAAACCCACCTCTACTTTAAACAAGTCGCAGTACTTACATGCTAAATTTAAGTTTTCGACGCCTGTCGAAAATCGCCAAGCCCACCCCCCCTCGTCCGGCAAACCCGTTTGCGATAAGTTAAGTGTCGAAATTGCAATGAGATCCAACTTTCGCATCCAAATCGAATTGTCGAAATAGTTGAATGTAGCATCTAATGTCTTTACCTCTGAAAATTTCGGCCTTCCAAAATCGAGAGATAAAAAGTCGTAATAGGTGGTTCTCAATTGAAACTCTCCACCCGTGCGAAACTTTGAGCTATTGATCACTCCCGCTCTTAACAAAAAGGGACGAGGGCCTTTACTGGGCGGATTAAGATTATAGTTCATTTCGGTCGGGGTAGAAGACGGTAACTCTAAGCGCTCGACGAGCAGTTCCTGCCTCCGCTTCGAAAACGCCTCGTTCTTTTCCTCAAAATTTTTATCCTTAACTGCCAGAAAAGAGTAATAATCCAATAAAGTTTCGATAGGTGCCGCGCGTGTCTGCGGAGGCAAAGATTCTAAAATCGGAGAGACTGGCGCCCCATTTGATATCATTTGAACGGACTTTTTCTGATCAGAACTTAAATCTTTATAGCGAGCGATCAATCTTGTCTGGCGCGATGGGATTAATGAAATGGAACGAACGAGTGGTTCTCCATTGGATCTTTGAGCATAAGCTAGCCCATCGAAAAGAATATACGGCAATGCGTAGGGCAAATAGGAAGGCAGCACTTTTTCACCGGTAATTTGCTCTAAGATGGCTGCGGCCGCAGAGGCGCAGTTCTCCGTAAAGAAGAAATAAGGGAACTTCTTTCCTAGGAGCTCCCATATGTGGGAATAAAAAAGTTCCACCTCATCCGAATTAAGATTCAGACGATATTCCCACATGTCTCTTAACTCCACCTCTCCATAGGCGTGATTGTTGTAATAGAATTTACGATGTGAAAACGTCGCATCGTAACCCCCAAAGAGTCCTTTAGCGGCATAAACAAAACCATTCTCATCAGGAGGCGTGACAGCACCGAAATTGACAGAGACATCCAGCAAGGAACTCGGCATTTTCGATGCAGGTAGATTAAATTTTATCAGAGGATGGCCAAAATACGAAGCCGGATTGGACAGATATCCCGTCGCGAAAATCAAACTGATCGATTCGATTTGTCCTCGGTGTGAAAATGTTAAGTAGTCGGGACACAAGACTTGGGGCCACGAGGATGATTTTTCGTAAAGCATCCGCTTCAACAACTTGTACCTTGCGGGGAAGCGGCACTGAGCATGAAGATTGGTGTTAACGCCGGCGGGTTCTGACATGGCTTTGAGCGAAGCTAAGAGCTCATCGAGTAAGCTGGAGGAACCGTTAGGGCTGAGGAAAAAATCAGGGGAGCTGATTTCACTTTTAAAACCTCCCCAAAGTGATCTGCGATAATGAAGGAGATGGGACCATTGTTTATTCTGAGAAATACTTAAAAGATCAGACTCTGAATTCGCCGTCTCTAGAACGGCGAAAGGAGATAAAAAAAAACAAACAAAAGTATTGGTCTAATCATCTATCCCCGTTGACTCATCAATGAATGAGTCAACGATCGATATCGTTAGCTCATAGCACAAGATTTAGCGTATTTCTTACCAGCCTTGTCCATAACATTATTGTATAGCGACTCGGTCTTTTCAAGCTTCGTTTTTTTCATGTAAGAGCTGTTTTTAACGTCATTCAAAAAGTCGGCACGCACATCTTTAATGAGATCTGATTGAATAGAATTGTCACAACCAAGAATGTTTAGCATCGCATTAAGATGTTCGCCTTGGCCCACGGCGGTTTCTTCTTCAACATTGGCATAGTTTTCATAAATAAGTACACCCACAGATGCCCCTTTGCCGGCGCACTGACTGGGCGTCGAAGAGGAGCTTGTCGAAGCCGTAGTTCCTAAATCCCAAATGATATTCGAAATGGCAGCAAGAGAGCCGTAGTTAGGAAAAATGGCCGCGCCAATTCCACACTGGGTCCATGCGTTTTTAGTTTTTCCAGAACTTCTGGCGAAACTCAAATTAGGTGTTATAAAGAGCACTGCTAGTAGAAAAGTAAAGCAGATTTTTAACATCGAACGGTCCTTTCAAATAAAATTAACCTGTTACTTTCTATCGGTATTAAAGGCTGGAATCTTTATCTTGCGCTGTATTTTACAGATTTAAAAAATAGACAAGTCGATTTTCATCAAGGAAGCTTAATAAATGCTTCGGAGTTGTATCAAATTTGGACTTGGTTTCTGCTTATTTTTGAGTTTATGGGGATGTAGCTCTTTCTACTATTTCCCGTCAAAAAGAGTCCTAGTGTACCGCGATAAGATGCCCCTTCAGCCTGAAGAAGTATATTTTAAATCGGCAGACGGAACTCGACTTCATGGTTGGTACTTCCCGCCCCTCGATAAAAAAGAACCCACCGCAGTCATAGTTCACTTCCACGGTAATGCCGAAAATTTAACGACCCATTTCTTTTCACTTTACGAAGCACCCTCGCGCGGGTTTGCATATCTTACGTTTGATTATCGAGGCTATGGAGAATCTGAGGGAAGTCCCAATCCCAAAGGAGTTGTTCAAGATGGAGTTGCCGCGATTCGATGGATGCACTCGAAACATCCTAAAAAGCCTCTTGTCGTTTTTGCGCAAAGCCTTGGTGGAGCTATTGCTTTTCGGTCTGTCGCTCAAATTAAAAACGAAGTTCCCATTTCCCTTATGCTGGCGGATTCTACGTTTGCCGATTACCGCCAGCAGGCACGTTCGCTGTTCTCTAACTCTGTGCTCACCTATTTGTTTCAGCCCCTGGCTTGGCTTCTTGCTGATAACTCGGAATCTCCTAAAGAGGATATCGCGCGTATATCCCCGACACCATTAATCGTCGTTCATGGCGAGAATGACCGCGTTGTGGACCCCTCTATGGGTAAAGAGGTATTCCGACTTGCCCAAGAGCCCAAAGAGTTTTGGAGTATCCCGAACTGCCAACACTTACAGTTTATGTTCATTGAAGAAGGGGAACAGGGCGAGCGCTTCTACGTGAAAGTCGCAGAACGCGTTAGCCAGCTCAAAAAGAAATAGCTCAATTCCATTTTAGCAAAGACCCATGCGCTCCCCCACTAATTCCTCAAGAATAAACCGCGACAGCTGACAGGATCTGATGGCCGGCCAGAGATCTATCTACGTTGCAGAACTAGATTATTAAGTATTAAGCACTAACAGATCATCGATCGGTCCGAGTTGGTGAACTTTGTTTTAAAATAGAGAATCGAAAATCGATGAACCTTCTTCGAAGGTTGGTAGGGGTACTCGTCGTGCCCGCTGCTGAAACGCCCCGGGGGCGCGTTTGAGTGCGGAGCATATGCACCGAGCCGGTAGCGAAGCGTAGGCGACAGTGCATGGCCGCAAAGCGGTCTGTACGAGTTGGTGAAATTTGTTTTGAAAATGGAGAATTGAGAATCGATGAACCTTCTTCGAAGGTTGGTAGGGGTACTCGGACTTGAACCAAGGATCCTCCGGTTATGAGCCGGATGCTTTAACCAACTAAGCTATACCCCCGTAGGTAGAATGCAAAAAGCCGATCCTTACGAACGGCTTTTTTTTGCACTATCACGAATTATCGATGAACGTTTTTAGTTTCGCAGAACGCGAAGGATGACGGAGCTTGCGAAGCGCTTTGGCTTCGATCTGACGAATCCTTTCGCGAGTCACGTTAAAGTCTTGGCCGACCTCTTCTAACGTATGATCGCTCTCTTCTCCGATACCAAAACGCATGCGAAGAACTTTTTCTTCACGAGCGGTGAGAGTCGAGAGAACCTTACGGGTTTGCTCTGCCAAGTTCAGGTTCACAATCGCTTCTGCAGGATTGATCACCTTTTTATCTTCGATAAAGTCTCCCAAGTGCGAATCTTCTTCTTCACCCACTGGGGTTTCTAAAGAAATCGGCTCTTTGGCGATCTTTAAGACCTTGCGAACTTTATCCACGTGCATATCCATCTTCGCTGCGATCTCTTCCGGCTGTGGCTCACGCCCCAATTCCTGAACGAGGTAACGAGATGTACGAACTAATTTGTTAATTGTTTCGATCATGTGCACTGGAATACGAATCGTGCGGGCCTGATCCGCGATCGCGCGGGTAATGGCCTGACGAATCCACCAAGTGGCATAGGTCGAAAATTTGTATCCACGGCGATATTCAAACTTATCCACCGCTTTCATCAAACCGATGTTTCCTTCTTGGATCAAATCCAAGAACTGAAGACCACGGTTGGTGTATTTTTTAGCAATTGAAACCACAAGTCGAAGATTGGCTTCAACGAGTTCGGATTTCGCACGGTCTGCATCACGCTCCCCGCGCCAGATGGCCGTATTGGTTTCTTTAATCCACGCAAATTGCATCTGCGTGTCGCTCGTGAGTCTCTCTAAACGATCTTGCGCATCGACAGCTTGAGCATGAAGCGTGCTGAACTTGTTAAAAGTCAGTCCCGTCTCACGAGTGAGAGCCGAGATTTCTTTCTCGCTGGCTTCGACTTTTTTGAAACGTTCCTTCATGCCATTAATGTCTTTAGAGAAAGACTTCGTTACGGCTTCCTTCACGCGGCTATTGAGCTGTGACATACGTGTCACTAAGTTTTTAAACTTAATCACAACGCGAGTGATGGTTTTACGATTAAAGTTGATCGATTCAAACTTCACCATAAGCTCATCAACCATTACGGAAATTTCCGCTTCGGCCGTCTTCTTTTCGGCCTCTGGTGAATTCACATCTTCCAAAGTTTTAAAATGCTTTTTGACTTTCTTTTCGTATTTTTTAACTTCGCCGATGAGTTCATGAATTTTATCGATGTATTCTTGTTCATTGTACTGAGTGTCTTCGTCTTCTAATCCACGGAAGATCGCCTTCACTTTAAGACGACCTTTATCCACACGCTCACCAAGGTTTACGATTTCGCGAGTTCCGATCGGCGTTGTCAAAATAGCGCGAACGATTTGACGTTCTCCGCTTTCGATTCTTTGCGCGATCTGAACTTCACCTTCGCGAGTTAAAAGAGAAACGCTTCCCATTTTACGCAAGTACATGCGGACGGGATCGTTTCCTTTGACATCGGTCTCTTCCGCCGCGTCTTCTTCTTCTTCGCTATCTGGATTTTCGAGGAAACTGCTCTCCTCATCATCGCCTTCCTCGGCGACGTGTTCGATGATGCTAATGCCTTGGACTTCTAATCCTTGCATGATCGCATCAAGAGCAGCGGCTGAAGTGAGCTCAGGGACTAATGACTCGTTGATTTCTACAACAGTCAAGGCACCTTTATTCGCTGAAATCTCTAAGAGCTTCTTGAGTTCCTCTTTAACGGTCTTCAATTGCTCTTCTGGAGATAGCGTAGGGGCCTCTTCTTTTTTCACTTTAGTCATGGTTCTCCCTTAACGTTCTTATTAAGATAAATTCGATTCTTGTTTATATTCATTATCTGTTCCAACTTTTCGATGGAGGCATCATCCCTCACATCCCTTAGCTGTCCGACGATAATGGCGCTCTGGCGCTTAAAATGCCTGTCTTTCACTCTTTTTATGCAACTGTCCACTGCCTTTGAAGACTCGTTTTCTTCCCCATTTGGGGACCAAAGTTTAAACAAACCTGTAAGTTCTTCAGGGCGTTTCAATTGCGAAACAACCAAAGGGGCCAGCTTATCAAAGCCCTCTGGAGAATGTCTATACTTGTCTACTACGAATTGGAGCAATCGCTGCACCTCACTGTGAGAGACTTCGGGGATCACCCCCGCCTCCACCACTTTTTCGAGTAAATCCACCGAGTTAACCACAGCTCCCAAGAGGAAAAGTTCCTCTTTTGGGGCCTTTGAAAGATCGGCTCGCTGAGGCATCACCGTACTCGCTCCGAGAGGAGCGGCCTGGCTGCGGCCGTCCACCCAAGATGCTTCCGCACCTTCCGGCCTGCCTTGCTGAGGTATAGACTTTGGCGCCGCCGGAGCGGTTAGTTTGTCTTTAGGCTTCGCGGTCTCCTGAAGTTGAGCCAAAACCCACTTTTCGTCCTCTGTAAGACGAGTGGCCACTTCCTTAATGTACAAACTTTTAAGGCTCGGATCGCTAATCGAATTTAAAATCGGCTTCACTTTTTCCATCAGATCGAGTTTTTCATGGGCCGAAAATTTAAATTCGCTCATCCACTCTTTTAAAAGTTCAATAAATAATTCCGGCGCCTCATCGATGCGCTTTTGCAAAGCGGCCGCGCCTTCTTTTTTTACAAAATCGTCGGGGTCCAACTCGTCCGGCAAAAACACAACCAAGGGACACAATCCTTGCTGAAGAACCGTCGTCAAACTGCGCTCCGCCGCCTGTCGACCGGCGAAATCTCCATCAAACATAAGGACCACGCGCGAAGTGTACTTTTTGAGTAAACGCACATGATCGTCGGTCATTGCTGTTCCCAGCGTGGCCACCGCATTGTCCACGCCGGCGAGGTAAAGCGCGGTGAAATCCATATAGCCTTCTACGACAACGGCGGTGTCTTTTTGACGAATGTGTTTCCCGGTGAGGTTTAATCCGTAAAAGGTTTTCCCTTTGTAGAACACCGGAGATTCTGGGCTGTTTAAATATTTGGGCTTATCTTCTTTTTTAAGAACACGACCACCAAAACCGACCACTTCCTCCTGAACAGAGATAATTGGAAACATCAGTCGGTTTCTAAAAAGATCAAAGTGACCATTTTTTTCTTTGCGCGAACGGATCAGGCCGAGTCTCTCTGCCTCTGAGGCCGGAGCTTGCTTTTGTTTTAAAAACAAAGCCAAAGAATCCCAAGCCTCCGGAGCATAACCGAGCTTAAGAGTTTCAATAGCTTCGTTGGTGATCCCGCGACTCACCAAATATTTTCGCACGGGATGATCTTCGGGAAGACTCGTCAAAGCCCGATGAAAAAACGACGCCGCATATTTATTAATACGGTAATGGATCGACTTATTGGTTTTTTCTTTATCTTCGTGCTCATTGGTCGGAAGAGCAATTCCCGCTCGACGCGCCAAAAATTCGATAGCATCGGTAAACGACAACCCGCTAAACGTTTCTAAAAAGGTGAAGACATTCCCCGACTTTTTACAACCGAAGCAGTGATAAAGTTGCTTGCTTTCTGAAACCGAAAAACTAGGACTTTTCTCGTTGTGATCAGGATAGGGACACAAACCCGTGAACTGATGTCCACGGCCTTTTAATTGTGTGTGCTGACCAATAATATCAACAATATTATTGGCATCACGGACCTGTTCAATAAATTCTTGAGAAAATAACAAATTGTTTCGCCTTATGCCTGGAGGGCTTTGCGAACGAGTTCACTCACCACTTTATTATCGGCGGCACCTTTAGTTTCGGCCTGCACGGCTTTCATCACCGCGCCCATATCCTTGATTGAGGTGGCACCAGTGCTCGCGATAATCTTTTTAACGATCGCTTCCACTTCGCTCGCCCCCAGTTGTTGAGGAAGGTAGCTCTCGATAATTTTAAGCTCGAGTTTTTCCTGCTCGACGAGATCAAGACGTCCACCTTTTTCGTACATTTCGATGGAGTCTTGACGTTGCTTCACAGATTTCTTGATTACATTTAAGATATCGTCTTCGGTGATCGTGTTCGGACGAACTTCGATCTCTTTGTTTTTAACCGCTGCGGTTAAAAAGCGAAGGGTGCTCACCTTCGCCATGTCTTTGGCTTTCATCGCCTCTTTGGTATCTTCTGTAATCTTTAACTTTAAAGACATTACTAGTAATCTCCGAATCTTCTTTGTTTCTTCACAACACGTTTGCGCGCAGAAAGAGATTTCTTCTTTTTACGAACGCCCGGTTTTTCGTAGTGTTCTCTCTTTTTAACTTCGGAAAGAACTCCAGATTTTTCGCAGGATTTTTTGAAACGGCGGAACGCTTGTTCAAAGCTTTCACCGTCTCTTAGTTTTACTAATGACATAATTAAATTCACCTGCCCTTCGGAGCTTGTTTATATAGCAAAGGGACTTTCATAATGCAAACGTCGTTCGACTGGAAGTTAGGGGAATGCTTGAGATTTTTGGAATGGTTTTTGATTTGCCGTTTCGCTCCCTGCCCTCGACGGGTGCAAAGCGTCTTCGGATTGCGTCACTTCGTGAGCGCAACCCGGATACGCATTGCTCGCACGGGACGGTCGCGAAACGGCAAATCAAAAACCATTCCAAAAATGTCAATTATCCCCGGGGGTTAACTTCAGGGGTTCGGCTGCGCCGTTTGGGGGGGGGATTTCAATCGCGGGTTTTTTTTATTTTCGGGAGGCATTTTCGGGGGACGGCTTCTCGGGTGGAACGATATTTGGGATGGGGTTGCTTGTGCGGTGCGTAGTTTATGTGTGGGGTTCGGTGGTTATAGGTGGGGTATGCGTGATGATTTGAAGTGGATGGAACATTGTTTGGTTTTGGCTCGGCGGGCTTATGATTTGGGAGAGGTTCCTGTGGGGGCTGTGGTGGTTCGCGAGGGAGAATTGATTTCGGAGGCGTTTAATCATCGCGAGGCGGATCAGACGGTTTTGGGGCATGCGGAGATCTTGGCTTTGAAGTTGGCTTGCGAGAAGCTAGGGAGCTGGCGCTTGACCGGTTGTACTTTGATCACTTCGTTGGAGCCGTGTTTGATGTGTGCTGGGGCGATTATTCAGTCGCGGGTTTCGGATTTGGTGTATGGGGCTTCGGATTCCAAAGGGGGTGCGCAATCCTTGTTTCAACTTTTCGATGCTCCTCAACACAATCATCATGTTCAACATCACGCAGGTGTACTCGCCGATGAATCTTCTCAACTCCTTAAAAAGTTTTTTTCGGAGCGTCGTAAAAAATCGAATTCCTTGAGTGAAGAATAAATGATGGAACTATTTCCATAAATCGCTTCGGCTCTCCTTGGCTAGCCCAATGGCCATTTTTTATCAGGACTCTGCAATTGAAAATTTAGAACTCCGAGAAGTGATGTATGAAATATACATTACTTTTTATTCTTGTTCTTTCTGTCGCTTGTTCTCGAAATAGCAACGCCGCTCCCGTGGGCGAGCAGCTTGGATCACCAGAGACTCCTGCCGATACCGAGATTCAAGACATCCCACCCATGAGCAACGAAAAAGTCATTTTCGTCGGCGGGTTTAAAGCCACACAAGATGAAGTCAATCGCTGGGCCGCAGCCGCTCGCGCGAAAGATCCCACTCGAGAGTACGAAGGCTACGAATATCCTCCCAAAGCCTCTTCCAGTGATAGCTCTGCCGTTGCCGGTGCTGCTGCTAACATTAAAAGAGCGGTGGCGGATATCGATAGTCATCCCGATAAGTTTTTTATCATCGCCGGCCACAGCTCTGGCGCCGCAATTTCCAATCGCATCGCCGAGCTCGCGAAAGATCCCTCGCATTTTCGCTTGGTGACCCTCGATGGATTTACTCCCAACAAAGCTCTCCAGAAGCGTGTCGACAGCACCTGTTGGTACGGGCAAAATGGGAACTCCCTCTCTGCCAATGGCGGAGCGATGAAATCCAACTGCTTGAAGTCGACGCCCTACAAAACCAATCTCACCACCGACAAATGGGGCCTCCATAATCTGCTCTACAATAAAGTTCTTTGGGGAGGCTACTCCGAGGAGCAACTCGATCCCAATTTAGATTGGGTTGAAAACTAATTTACCCACGGTAAAATGTTTTCGTACACCTTCCCCGATTTAAACATGCAGTAGTTTCCGTAGGCATTTTTCCTGCAAAATTTTTCGGGAGAATAGACCTTGTCCGGAAGCTTCCTCCCATGGTTCCACTCCTCCACAGTGAGAGCCTCAGGATAAAACTGAACCGTCCCATCCAGTTGACGTACACTCAACGCTTTCGATCGAATTAACTTCTCACCGTTAAAGAGCCTGAAATTTTCCGATGAGGAATCGTTCGTAATAAACGCCGCTATTTTAATATAGGCGCCCGATCCCCTCGGAACTTCTCGGCCATTCACGAATATGTCCATTCCACTCTTATCATCGGAGCCACTTAAGGGTTTAATCATTTCGGGATTCGCATCTGCTAGGGTTTGCTCAATTTCAAACCTCGAATTTTTACAATTGCGGCATTCAGAAATGCCGACCTGGCTATTTGACAATGACAGGTTCGTATTCGAAATTAAGATCATTTTATCCGGTGTATAGATGAGACTGAAAGTATCGTCCACATCACCGTTTTTAAAAGTCACGCGAACGTGCAACGCAGAGACATTTAAGCTCACCATCAGGATTCCAAATATTAAGATTGTTTTCATCATGAGACACCCATCGGACTTTTGTCTTGGAAAACTTTACTTCTTTTTATACCCCATTAACCTTTTTGCTCGTCAAGCCGTCTATATTGGAGGTGTTTCGTGGTTAAAATGAAGATGACTGTCGCCCGTCCCAGATTGATACAGTTTCACTTTTTTTTAACTGAATTTGAGGTTATGACGATAGGTAAGATGTATACTTTTATTATGAGGGGGCTCAGTGTTTGTTAGATCTTTAATAGCTACAACGGCTATTCTTTTTTCGTTAAATGCATTCGCGCGTTTAACAACAACTGATCCCAATATGTCCGCTTCGGGCGCAACAAATCCTTACAATCAGACCAATCTTAACGGAACGAGTGCCAATAACACTCTCCCCGGCATTGCGAATATCGTAACGGCGATGGCCCTTGCGGGAGGAACATCGGCTCCTTCGACCCAAGCTTGGCTTTCACCCACCGGTAAACCTCTTTCTACCAACTCCATCGTCAATTCTGTTTACAACGGACAGGGTGGCGAAGGCGTCAGTCAATAAGTCTGATCGCCCTTCCATAAGGGTGACGGATAATCTTTTTTACGCTTTGGAATCTTACTATCGGCGCTACTCACACAGCTGGATGTTGTGCAAAGTTGAGGCGACGGAAATAACTCAAAGCCCGTTTCGATATTTCCCAAAGGAAGATCATTGCAACTGTAACTTCGTTTAATCATTCCGTCGGGCTCGCGAATGATAATGCTCCGATAACCTGCACTGCACACCCATCCTTTAAAATTATTAAACCCAAAAGAATTAAAACGTTCCGCTTGATCCATGTACCATTTGTTTCCTTGAGTATCTTCGAGCTCCACTTGCATCGTCGCGGTTGGGAATTCGGGCGAATCTGAATTCAGTGCGTGAGGAGTTAAGGCCTCCACAGCGGCCACCGGTCTTTGAGATTCTCGCCGCTGGGATTGTAAACGGGCCCTTGTGTAATCCCGCTGAGGCATCCCGCGCTGGAGTTTAACAAGCATATCTTCGCTATACCCACTCACCACCGCCGTTGCCGATGTGTTGCTTTGAGGTTTCAAAGTCACATTGATTCCCTGATGATGAAACTCCAAAGCTTCCTCCCACAAAACATCAAAACGTTCAGGCACCATCACCATATTGATGGTCACTTGGATTTCGTGCTCCTGGAGAAAAATTAATTTTTCGGTGAATTTATTCTTGTCCGCAAACTCTTTGTGATAACTTGCGGTCACGCTCACTCGGTGCAAAGGACGTGTGACTTCTGCGTATTTTTCTAAAAAGGCAACTCCGGCGCTCATGTTGGTGGTCATATGAAGTGACTGATAGTTTGTATTCACCGTATCGTCGGCATAGTGCTTAAGAAATTCTAAATACCCAGGATGCAGGGTGGGCTCTCCCCCGCTAAAAGAAAAATGAAAAGAATTAAATCCCCGCTGTCGAGCCTGTCGCTTAATTTCGTTGATGGTTTGAATCACCAACTCTTTCGGGCGATGATCACGAACATCGGAGCGCGCATAAGGCCAGCAGTAGGAGCACTTGTAATTACAGTAGCGTCCCAAGAGCCAACTGACGGTAAATAAATCGCGATAGAGGAGACTGCGTTGACCTGTTTTGCTCACCGACGAAAATGGAATTTTTGTGAAATCGTATTCCGACCAAAAGGCCTCTGCCATAAAGAAGGGCTAACACCCGTGCGGCGCGAGTGTAAAGAAAATTAGACTTTTCTAAAGACGGTGAACTTATCACTCTTAGTAATCAGCTCGAAACCCGAATAATCCAGATCCACGGGAATCTGCATTGGACCCTCATCGACATAGACTGCACCCTTCGCCAAGTTTCTCTTAGACCACTCGAAGGCCGCAAGCCTGCTGCGAGGTGACCCTTCCCACGTGGAGATATCGTTCCAAATAAATGCTGCCTTTATAGGCAGATCTGCCATTGTACGAATATCCGCTTGGATCACACCTTTGATGTTTTTGTAGGCCACTGCATCAACACCCATATAGCGAAGAGGGCCGAACATCTTTTTAAGGAGCGCGGCCGACTGCCCTTTATAAACTCCCAATTCGACAACGGGTCCGGTGGGGGGAACAGATAAATCGATCAAATCTCTTTTGAAAAAACTGTGGATTTCGCGGTGCCACTGGGAAAAGTTATGACCGCGAATATATTCTATATTTTCGTCAATGCGATCGACTGGATATTTTTTCATGAGACTGTCCACGGTTCTCGCGGGGGCCTGTTCGCCTTTAAGAGTTCTTCGGAACGACTGCCAGCCATAACCCGAAGCCATGAGTGCCGGTATCGCAGCCATGATGCTTTTGAGTAGGTTTCTTCTGTTCAGTTTCATGGATCCTCCGTAGACAATCCCAGTATATTATAACATGATCATCCTCGCATGGAATTCAACTCGAACCAAGACAAAAGTAGAATGATAAAAGATCTCTTTTTGAGACGAGCACGACCCATTAAAGACCAAAGGCTTCTTAAACTTCTGCAAGATGTTTCGGGTCAAGAAATTATGCACGGAATTCAAAACCAAGCCCAGTTGGAAAACTTCGAAGCTCAATTTTTTAATTGGATTTCTCAGAGCCAACGAGTGTCATTTCGCAAAGACGAAAATTTCAGCAAGAATTTTTCGGTAGCGATGTGCAATGGCATCACTGACGCCTTCCATCATTACTACTTGCTCTTTCCTGAGAGAGAACTCGTCGTGCTTCCGGGGGAATATCCCTATCATCGCGATTACTGCGCATCTCTTGATAAACCTTTGCGTCGCTACTCTTCCAACGAATTAAAATCCACGGACTTCGTCATTCTCTCATTGCCGTTTTCTGGAACGGGAAACATTCACCCTCAAACCGAAGACCTCCTTCAGGAGTGCTCCGCTAAAAAAATTCCCGTGCTGCTAGACCTCGCCTTTCTAGGTCTAGGTGCTAGCGTCGATATTCATGCTTATCTCCGATTTGATTGTATTCATAGCCTTGCATTTTCTTTTTCGAAGTTATTTTTCTTAGGTCGATTCCGAATTGGTCTTTTTTGGTCGAAGCAGCCTGCAGGGCCTCTTTTTATTACCAAAGAATGGAACTATACCAACTGGGCCGCCGCCACCGTGGCAGCAAAACTGATGAGCCAAATGCCTTTTGATGAGCTCAGCCAAAAATATCGACCCCTTCAAAAGCAATTGTGTACCGAGTATCAAATGACGCCGTCGGATTCTGTCATTTTTGGATTGGACGAAAAACTTTATCCGGAATTCCATCGCGAACACACGATGAATCGCTTGTGCTTGTCGAAAGCTTTAGAAACGATTATGAGAGAAGCATGATCGAGCTGGCTAACCTATTACCCTTTCGTCGCAAGCATCCCATCGAGAAATTAAATATATCTTACGATATTGATCGATTGCGCGCCGAGGTGTTAAATGTATTATCGCAAGTGGAACTTGATAGCGATAATCAGCTCATGCTGGCCTGCCGTCCGGGAAGTTCAAATCCCAATTTCGAAGGTAAAGGTAAACTGTTCGATAAACAAAAACAATTGATGCTCTTTGAGCAATCCGATTTCACCACATTCAATCCTAATTTTGCGGGAGGGTATCTCGAAGAAATTTGGAGAACTTTCCCTTACCCAGTGGGACGCTTTCGCATCGCCGTGCTACCCCCGCATCGTTGCTACAGCCTCCATCGCGATCGCGAAGAGCGGTTTCACATTCCTGTGATCACCAATTCTCGTTGCTACTTTTTATTTGAGAATTTTTCCAAATGGTACACGATGCCGGCGGACGGATCTGTCTATCGCATGGACACCCAACATCGTCACTCCGCTGTGAATATGGGGAATGATATTAAACGAATTCATTTACTTTTTGATTCTAAGATTCCCTTCTCCCAATCAAAAATATCTTTAAATAAATTGGCTTTGAAATAGATCATATTTTTGACCGCATGTCTTTGCACAAACTTTGAGGCGCTGAGTTTTAAGATTGCCTTTCTGCCATGCCTGCGGCAGTTTTTTCTGAAAGAACTCGTCACTTAAAACTTGCTGCAATGAGCGATGATAGAGACTTAAGGAATCTTTTCCGTTTTCTAAAGAGTTGATCCATTTCCAAATCTGATCTCCCTGGGGACCTGAATACCAAGGGTAAAGCCTTAGACCTGTCCAACAGCAGGGGAATAATAACCCTTCGGCGCTCACATATATGCTTTTTTCGGCTTGGGTTTTACACGAGATCGGAGTCTGTTCGAGGTGTTGAACAAACTGAGCAGAATCTCTGAGCTCTTCTTGCGCCAATACTACATTCTGAAACTGGGGATTTGTCGGTGGAAACAGTTGATATTCTACGTCTCCTTTTTCATTCAGTACATCTTGGGCGTCTTTGGTGGAACCTTGAGAGTAACTAAAAAAGCGCGCCGTTTTTTTGAACTGAATTTGTTGGAATCCCATTTTTTGACTGAGCGCCTTGGCCTCTTCGATCTGGTGCTCGTTGTGTTTAAAAACAATAAAGTCCCACTCCGCAGTTCCACCGGCTCCAATAAAAGCTTCCGCGCTCTTCATGATCGTCTCGAAATTTGTTTTACGGCGATAAATTTCGTTCGTCTCTCCCAAACCATCGATAGCGAAGCGACACACGTCGATCACTTTTGCCAACTCTTGCCACCACTGCTCGGAGCGTCCTGATCCGTTGGTAAACATGCTCAATCGAATTTGAGGATGAATCTCGCGAAAGTACTTAAAGATTTCTAAAGTGTCTTTGGCCACCATGGGATCGCCATAGTTCCCGCACATATACATGCGCTTAAGTTGTCGAATAAAATGGACCGGGAAAAAAGATTTAATATCTTCCAAGGACAATTCGGTCAGAGGTAACTGCGGATTGACCTTACCACCCGAAACGGTTCGTAAACACATGGGACAACGAGCGTTGCACTTAGATGTGACTTCGAGATGAAGCGCTTGAATGTCCCCGTAATGATACATGGGAAACTCATATCATTCGTCGATTTCGTTTTCCACTGGATTTATCTTGAGCCTAACATAGAAGTTAGGACCAAACTCCACGCCCTCAGAGATTTTATCGCTCGCAATTTCAAAACCCACACTGAGATAAACTTGTAACGCAGACTCCCTCGGTAGACTCCAAACAAATTCACAGTCCTCTTCATGGGCCTGAGCAATGGTTTTTTGTAAAAGCAACGATCCGACTCCATGACGACGATAGGACTCGCGCACATAGAGGCCGCGAGAGCGATAGCCCTTCCCGGTTTTAAAACCACTATTCACGCCCAGAAGATTTCCCTCTTCGTCTTTTGCCATCCAAAACTGTGGAATGGCCTTGTGGTAAGCGAGGTCATAACCTCCACCAAAAACCATGCTACTCGTTGGTAGGATTTCGCTCTGTCGCCCGGGCCATAGTTCTTCCCGCCAAAGAGGAAAAACCTGTTGAAAACTACTTTTATAAACAGAAAATTGCATTTTCCCTCTCTCTCCACTAAGAGCATAGTCATGACCTTGGAGAACTACAACCTCGTACCTGATTTATGGCGAACCGTGCGCGCTCATCCGCAGGCCGACTGGGATGACGCTTTGAGTTCGGGCCAAATCGAAAGCAAGATGTGGCTGATCCATACGGCCGATTCTATTTTACCGAGAGAGATCTCTTGCGCGTTTATCTGCGCGGGTTGGTACGGACTTCTGGCTGCGCTCTGGAAGCAGCGATCGTCTTGCCCCGTTAAAAAATTTAGAAGTTTTGATAAAGATCCCAGCTGCGCGCCCATCGCGGATAGCCTCCATCGCTTTTGGGTGAAGCAAGATTGGCAATTCAAAGCAGCGACCGCCGATATTCTCAGCCTCGATTACTCAGGAACACATTATGTCGTGACAAAAGCTAATGGCGATCAACAATCCATGTTTGATCGACCCGACCTGGTGATCAACACCTCATGTGAACATCTTTTCGAATTCAGAGAATGGTTTGATAAGATTCCGAAAGGCACCTGGGTGATATTGCAAAACAATGATTATGTTGAAGGAGCGGGGCATCTCAACTGCGTCACTTCGCAGGAGAACTTTTTAGCTCAAGCTCCCCTCTCCAAAGTTCACTTCATAGGAACTCTTCCCCTTGAAAAATACCAACGCTTTATGCTCATTGGAAATAAATAAACGAATGTGTCCGTTTTAGAGATCAGCACGCGACGGTCATCGCGAGGATGAGAATGGTCATTGCAAGCTCAGTATATTTTGGGAACCTGGACATTTTTCCTCCATGATGTAATGTACACAAATGGAGTTTGCATAAATTGCACCATCCTTACGCGACGCCTAAATTTGTTTCCATTCCTTGAGTGTTGATAATTTCCCGGTTTTCCATTTTGGGTTGGGGCAAAGAGAAACAGGACCTAAATACGGGGGGCTTGTCATCGCCACCATGAACCTTCGACCACGGGTCGAATTGCTTTGGACTTTATTCGAGGTCTTTGTTAGATCTATGGGCCACTCATTGGGAGTAAATCTACCTACAGGAGGAAATAATGGAAGTAGTTAAGGAAACCAAAGAATACAAAATCTACAAAAGAAGAGATGGACGTCATTGCGTAAAAGACGCAAAGAAAAAAGCCATCAACGGCGAAAAGAAAATCGAAATTTTAACTTCGAATGGTTTGTTAAAAGCGCCAGCAAAGAAAAAAGCGCCGGCAGCTGAAGAAGCTGCAACTGAAACTCCAGCTCAGTAATTTCTGATGTCGTCGTCAACTCCCTTTCCTTATCTTCATGGATTTTCCGAGGACGAACAGGCCCGTCTTTGGCGTCAGGCCGAGTTCGCTGAGCACACTGTTTATCGCAACATTGACCTCAGTCATGTGAAGAATCTTTTAGAAGTAGGATGTGGAGTTGGCGCGCAGTCTTCGATTCTTTTGCGCCGCTTTCCCAAATTAAAACTGACCGGAATTGATCTGAGCGCCAAGCAGGTAGCGACCGCTCAACATAATTTAGATAAAGTGGATTATGCGAAAGGGCGCTACAGCCTTAAGGTCATGGACGCTCAAGCCATGGAGTTCGAGGCTGATTCTTATGATGGAGCATTTTTGTGTTGGATCTTAGAGCACGTTCCAAATCCAGCCCTGATCCTCAATGAGATTCGTCGTGTTTTACGCCCAGGATCTCAAGTTTATATTACCGAAGTGATGAATTCTTCGTTTTTTCTGGATCCCTACTCACCCAATGTTTGGAAATACTGGATGGCCTTTAATGACTTTCAGTATGACAATGCCGGTGATCCTTTTATCGGCGCTAAATTGGGAAATCTCCTCACATCTGTCGGCTTTCAAAAAGTATCCACCGAAGTGATCACGTGGCATCTCGACAATCGCCATCCCGAATATCGAAAAAAAATGATCGAATATTGGACCGATCTTTTAATGAGCGCCATGGATCCATTGATTCAGTCAAATTATGTCACTCAAGAGATTGTTGATAAAGCTAAGGAAGAACTCAAATCCGTCCAACGCGATCCCAATGCGGTCTTTATGTACAGCTTTATGCAAGCCAAGGCCACGGTCTAAAAAATACAGATCCATTACACATAAAGCATATGACGAAAGTGGGATAGACAAAGTCACTTACACGTTTGGCTGCACATATAAGGTCACAAATAATTAAATATTTATCAGGACGGCCGAAGTGGTTGTCTTTCCATAGACAACCGTCAAAACGGAGTTATACTTGTGGATCTATATTTACGTATTTGAGGAGTAAGGCCATGAGATTTTCTTTGCTAGTGATCGCGATGGTTCTTGGGGGCTGTGTTACACGCCAAACCCTTCCTCCACCCCATACCCCATCGGCACCCGAAGCTAAAGTGGTGACCTCCACTCCCCTTACTCCGACGGTGCCTACGAACAATGAACGCAACATCATAGTCTACATCGAAAAAGTGTTCCCTCAAAAATCCTGGAAGAATGCCAAAGGCGAAGCTGAGTATTGGTACCCGAAAGACCAACCCGATATTGTTAATGGCTTCGCCAATATTCAAGGTCGAGGCGAAATTCTGCTCAATTATTATCTATTCCTTGGCGACAAACAAAATCTTTTGGTGAAAGAGACTGGTGGTTGTGGTCCGGCCTGCGATCTCCGCTTGTATTTTTACCGCTTCGAAAAAGATGCATCACAATTTCGCGAAGTGCAGTTTAAAGATGTGATCGATCAACAAACCCAAAATCGCCTCACCCACGAGCTGATCAACTGCTTTGATTACAAAAAGCGCGACAAAAGCATCAGGAAAGCCGCTAACGGCCAAACTGTCCCGGTCGACATGTGCTTTAGATACTTCCAGTTCCCGCAAAAAGGAAAAGAACTCAACATTTACAAAACCAAAAGTGACACCATCAAAAAAGGGGACGAGTTCCGCATCGACAAGCGCCTCTCGTGGAACGGCGAAAACTTCGTCTTCACCAAAGAATACAAGAGAACCCCCTGGCAGAAGTTTTGAGTACAAAACTCAGATATCAGATACCAAGATATCTGATACCGGATACCCATCTCAGCTGCCTAAAATCTATCAGCGAAAATAACTAGTCCTTTCCCCGAGATCCTTCGCTTTCGCTCAGGATGACGAGGCCACTCCACAATCCATCCAAAGTCTAGTTACCCAACACCCATCGGGTGAAGCTTTGCTCGAATTTGAAGGGTGGATTTTCCGCGGACGCTCATACGCGAGTTCCGCTTCCCGCGGCTGTCTGAGCGGAGGAGTGTCCGCGGAAAATCCACCCTTCAAATTCGAGCAAACGTAACTCGCTGTGTCTGGCCATAACAGCGCAAAACTCTTAGCCTATTCACTATGATTCAACTATTGATTTCTACCTCATGGGCCCAAGATTCGACTCCACAAGTCGCTGTTCAAAATCAACTCATTCATGGAATTCTCAACGCCGGAATTGTGGTTCAAGCGTTGTTGCTCGTCATGATCGGAATGTCCGTATGGAACTGGCTGATCATCTTTAAGAAGAAAAACCAGTTTGAAAAAATTCAAGACGACAACGCCAAGTTTTTTGAGTTTTTCTGGAAGGCCAGTAATCTCCAGCAAATTTTCGCCAAAGCTGAAGAGCACAAAGAAAGTCCTGCGGCGCGAGTTTTTATTTCTGGCTACCAGGAATTAGAGCGCATTGTCGGCACTCACAACTCCTCACTTCTCCTCACCGGAATTGATAACCTTGAGCGAACCCTTCGTAAAGCTCATGATGACGAAATCGAACAGATGGAAAATCAGTTGTCGATCCTTGCCACCACCGGTAGTACGGCTCCGTTTGTGGGTCTTCTCGGTACGGTGATCGGAATTATGAGCTCGTTTCAGGATATCGCAAAAAGTGGTTCGGCGAGCTTGGCGGTCGTAGCTCCGGGGATTTCCGAAGCACTTTTCGCAACCGCCGTTGGACTGTTTGCTGCGATTCCCGCAGTTGTGGCTTACAACTTTTTAATTAATAAGATTAAAAAAACCGAAAACCAAATGAATGGTTTTAACTCTGACTTTTTAAATATCGCACGCAGAAACTTTTTAAAACAAAGCTAGAGGTGACCCGTGGCTATGTCTTCTGGCAATAGAAAATCGAGAATGGTATTGAGCGAGATCAACGTCACCCCTTTGGTGGATGTGATGTTGGTTCTCCTTGTCGTGTTTATGATCACCGCGCCGATGATGCAACAAGGGATCGACATTCAATTACCGAAAACAGCCACCGCCGGTATTGAAACAAAAGATGAGCCTTTTATTCTAACAATTAAATCCAGCGGTAAACTTTTTGTGGGCAGTACGGCCATGCCGATGAACACTCTCAAAGAAAAACTTCAGGCGCGATTTAAGAATCAAAAAGAGAAGTTGGTTTACATTAAAGCGGATAAAGCTGTGGATTACGGCACTGTTGCAGAAACGATTGCAGAGATCAAAGCGGCAGGAATTCAAAACGTCGGCTTAGTGACACTGCCAAAATAGTATTGGGCCCAGTTAAAAATGAAATATTCGGAAGATACTAAATATTTAGGCTACTCCATCGCGTTTCACGTCGCGCTCTTCCTGATATTTGCCGTGAAGTTCTTTATGTTTCCCAGCTCTCGCGTGCAGTACGAACGCTCGGTGCGCGTCGATTTTATTTCTCTTCCCGATAAGGAGCCCGTCGAAGGCCCGCAGGGCGCTGCGGAGAAGACGCCGGAACCTCCCAAAGAGCCACCCAAAGAAGCTCCAGCCCCCAAAAAGCCAGAGCCTAAAGAGCCTGTTTTTTCGGAAAAGGTAAAAAAATCCAAAGAACCCAACGTCAAAGATAAGCAGTCGGACGCTGTCAAAAGACTTGAAGCTTTCGAGAAGATCAAAAAGCTCAAAGAGCAGAAAGCCGCTGCAGAAGGAACTCAATACAAAGGAAATGTTTTAAGCCAAGGTGCCTCGCTGACCGGTGTAGAGAAGCTTCAGCATGATCAATACTTGGAAAAACTAGACCAGCAAATCAAAAACAACTGGCAACTTCCCGAGTGGCTCTCCAATAAAAATTTGACCGCAGTCCTCATTGTGAAGTTCGACGAAAGAGGAATTCTACTGGATCGCAAACTGATTCGCTCGTCTGGCAATAATACCTTCGACACTCAGGCCTTAGAGGCAGTGACCAACTCGGCTCCCTTCCCACCTCCGCCAGAATCTTTAGTTAGTTATTTTAAAGTTCGCGGAATTGAGTTAAGATTTCCAGAATAGTTTATTCTGTTGAAATTCAATTTTACCAGGGGCTTCCATGAAATACGCATTTTCTCTACTCTCTCTATTTCTCTTCGTGCATGTTTCTTTCGCACAAAGTTCTGATAACCTCTACATCAATGTCGGGCAAGCGAACGTAAAAAAGAGCAATCTGGCCCTCCCGCCTCTCCGCTTCCTAGGGACACCAACGCTCGCCAAAAGTTATATGAAGCTCGAAAAAGAGCTCCAAGACGTGATCGAAAAAGATCTCACCGTCTCTTCGTTGTTTACAATGCAATCAGATAAACTCAATGCCGACAAAGGGCAACTTCGCCCTGCTCCTAACGATGTCGAAGGATTTGATTTTTCGAGCTGGCAAGCGGTGGGAACCGAATTCCTAGTAAAGACGGGATATTCTGTGACCGGAGATCGTGTGCAGCTCGATGCCTATGTTTACAACGTTCCTCAGCGGGAGCTTCTTCTCGGAAAAACATACACAGCTCCCCTTCGCGACATCCGGGGAGTCGGTCATAAGTTTTGTAATGACGTGATCGAAAAACTGACAGGCAAAAAGGGATTCTTCCTCTCTAAAATGGTCACAAGTCGTGTGACCGGTCGAGGCGCTAAAGAAATTTACGTGATGGATTGGGATGGCGCCAATGCCCGTGCGATCACTCATAAACAAACTATCGCGATGTCACCCAGTTGGTCGCCAGATGGTCGTTATGTGGCGTACTCCCAGTACTCTTACCATATCAAGAAAAAGATGCGGAACGTGGATCTTTTTGTTTATGACTTTAAAACAGATCGCCACAATTTACTTCACTCGAGCAAAGGAACAAGCTCCACCCTCTCCTTTTACCCTAATATGAAAGCTGGTGTTTTCCGCTTGTCTCCAAACAATGGATCCTCGGATCTTTACAAAATTAATCTCCAAGATGGCGTTAAAAAAGCACTAACGAATGGTCCACGGGGAGCTGCTAACTACGAACCGGCCGTGAGCCCTGATGGGACGACGATTGCCTTTTCATCAGATCGCGGCGGACGCCCCATGATTTACAAAATGCCTGTGGATGGGGGAGCCGCGACCCGAATGACTTTTGCTGGGTACTACAACGCCTCCCCAGCATGGTCTCCCGATGGCAAGAAGATCGCCTTTGCGAGTGCCGTTAATAAGCACTTCGAAATCTTTGTCATGGATTCTGATGGCAAGAATCTACAACGCCTCACTTCTTCGAAATACTCCAACGGAAATCCTGCGGATAGCGAAGATCCTAGTTTTTCTCCTGATGGACGCTTCGTGATGTTCCGAAGTAATCGCACCGGCACAAGCCAAATTTATGTTGTAAGCCTCGACGGTAAAAATGAATACCGTATCACTTATGACAATCACAATTATGAGCGCCCCCAATGGTCGCCCTTACTCCAATAAAGAATTATTCTCCCCAACAGATCAAAGCCGCGCGGGACCTTTCGCCGGCTTTGGACCGCTACCTCCAACTTCTCGAAAAAAAACCTTCGGACGATATCTCTCGTTGGCGCCAGGTGCGGCACCATTCTTGGTGCGAAGCGGTTCTTGCGACAATTCATCAAAATGCGACGTGCGCCGCTATTTGCAGAAATTGGACCGATCGTTCGGAAGACTTGCTAAAACAAATATGGAATTCTTGCGGACTCGATCAGGAGGACTGCATTCTGGTGGCCATGGGAAAGTTTGGAGCTCAGGAACTGAACCTCAGCTCCGATATTGATTTAATATTTGTTAGTCAAGATGAGCCCTCTGCGGAGCTCAATAAAAAAGTACGGCAGTGGATTCGAATTGTATCTTCGGCCACCGAATATGGATTTTGTTACCGAGTGGATTTAGATCTGCGTCCTGGTGGAAAATCTTCTCCTTTGGTGACCTCTTGGGATCACTTTACTAATCACTACGGTTACGCCGGAGAAACGTGGGAACGGGTTGCAATGGTTCGCCTTCGCGTATTGTGGGGCAATGAACATTTAAGAACCCAAGTTGAATCTTTCTGCTCCAAATTTGCCTACCGAAAACACATTGATCTCCGCTTGTTTAATGATCTGTATCTTATGCGCGAACGCATTCAACAGAACATCGTCGAAAAAACTCTCAATCTCAAGTACTGGCCCGGAGGAATTCGAGATCTAGAACTCTTTATCCATTCTCTGCAATTAATTAACGGTGGTAAAAAAGTCAGTCTCAAAACCGTTTCAACGACCGCCGCGATCGAAGAGATTCAAAAACTCAATCTGATCCCCTCGGAAGATGCCGACCTCCTCCTCACAGCGTACTGGTATTACCGAACTATCGAAAATAAAGTTCACGCTCACGGCGACCAACACACCTATGAGCTATCTCTGAAAGAGGGGCTCATCTCTCAAAGCGAAATCGATCAATTCAAAAGCTACGCGCAGGACGTGGAAAAGCTTTTGAACGACTTTTTACTCCCCCACAAGCCGAAAAGCAGTCTCGTCAGCGATAAGGACTTAAAATCGATCACTGAGAACATGGCAGTAGAGCTAGGTCTGGATCAGGACTCTCTCGATGAACTTTTAACTCACGACGTGCGCTCGCGGACCTACGAAAGAGACGAAAATGAGCGTCGTCATTTTTTAAGAACTAGTATATTGCTGTTAAAAAGGCAGGGCGAGTCGGCGAGTTTAGCTTTGCGACATTTAACCACTTTCATCAATAATATTCGAGCAAAGACTTCTCTTTATTCGTTATTTAACACTCACCCTCAACTCATCGAAGAAATCCTGTGGATCTTTTCCACATCACCTTACTTGTCACAAATACTGATCCATCGACCCGATCTCGTCGACAGTTACATCATGAAGTCGGCGGATATCGATCGCTCGGACGATGCTTCTTTTTTTAAGTCCATTTATGACCTTAAACTTGTTGCGGAACTGACTGCGGCGTCGGCTTTTTTAAGAAATAAGAATTTATCGGCATTAACGGAGAATCTTTCGCGAACGGCCGATGTCATCGCCCAGAACACTCTCGACTATTTCCTTAAGAAATTTCCTCAGATTCATATCGACATTTTGACGATGGGTAAGTGGGCTGGTTTAGAGATGGGATTAAAATCAGATTTGGATTTTATCTTTATTACGGACACCGAGCCCGGAAGTGATCACATGAAGCTCGCACGACGATTTGTTCACGCACTTCAAACACCGCCATCGCAGCCGCAAATTTATTCGATCGATTTACGCCTTCGTCCCTCGGGATCGTCGGGTCCCCTTCTTTCGCAAATGAGCCAAGTTAAAGAATATCTCGCCGAAAAAGCGATGATTTGGGAGCGCCAGGCCTACCTCCGCGCACGCTTGCTATCATCCTCCCAAGATTTACAGCTATTTATCGCCCGCCCGATGACCGCCGAAGAAAAAGCGGAACTTAAGGTCATTCAACAAAAACTATTAATGCCCGTCGGTGAAACCATCGACTTTAAAAAAACTCGGGGGGGGCTGATCTCGACGGAGTTTACCCTCCAATTGGCTCTTCTGGACCAACAAAAATTCCCGAAAAGCAGTCACTTCTCCGATATGATCAGCGCCGCCACTGGCGACTCTCCCTTGACTCAAGAGATCCTCAAAAACTACACGACTTTACGAACTTACCATCAGCTTCTTATCCTCATCGCCGACAGCCCCGAGACTTCTCTCCAACTGAACGCCCCCTCCTTTATGAAATTAGCGAGCCATTTACAGACTTCTCCCGACGAACTCTTCCAGCAGATCGTCACCCTTCTCAAAAACCAAGACTCCCTCCTTAAAGGCCTTGACCCCCTCTCCTAGAGTTTTAAAATAGACCTATGCGACTTTTGTCTTTAGTTTGGGTCCTTGTTTTTTCGACATCCGCTTCGGCAGAAACCGTAGCCAAATTGATCACCGATCATGGCGCCATTAGTATTCGACTTTACGAGGGCGTACCAAAAACCATGATGAATTTTGTCAAACTGGCCAAAGGCGAAATCCGTTACACTGATCTTTCTGGAAAAAAAGTGCGCGGTCGTCCTTTTTACGATGGTTTGATCTTTCATCGCACTCATCCTGATCTTGGTATTTTTACCGGTTGTCCCTGGGGGAATGGACGTGGCTGGCCAGGTTATTTTATTCCTGATGAAGCCAGCGAGTCTTCTCGCTTTGATCGCCCGGGTTTGGTCGGTATGGCTAAAATGCCCGGCGACAATCGTGTGGGAAGCCAATTTTTTATCACCACGAAAGCACTTCCCCGCCTCAGCGGGAAGTACACCCTCTTTGGTGAGGTGGTTGCGGGTATGGATGTCGTGCAGAAAATCGCCAATGTGGATCGCGATATTTTCCTCAAACCCAAAGAACCCATTCATCTTAAAAAGATCGAAATCACTTCAGACCAATAGGTTAAAGCTGAGCCTTCATTGCACAGCGGTAGAGGCGGTTGAGACTGCATAAGCCTTGCCTTGTCCACAGGGGATACGTTAATTTTTTCCCAGCAAATCTCCTGGAGTTCTATGGACCTCGAAAGAAATACAAAGATCAGTCTTTACGAAAGACTCGTCGAAGAATTACTCAAAAAAGCGCCGGATGAAAAGTTAGTGAAGACACTCATGAACGATCTCGGTATTGATTACACTGATCATAGCATCGATCGTTTATCTGCAGTCCTCGCTTATTCCCCAATAACCCCTTCCAAAGAAGGAGAACCCCGTGATCTATAATTCGATTCTCGAAACCATCGGAGACACACCCATCGTCAAATTGAACAAGTGTGTTCCTAAGAAGTCTCCTCATACTTTTTTAGCCAAGTTGGAATATTTTAATCCCGGACTCAGCGTAAAAGATCGTATTGGTCTGGCGCTTGTTGAGGGCGCTGAAAAGCGCGGAGAGCTCAAACCCGGTGGAACTATTGTCGAAGCGACCTCCGGAAACACAGGTATGGGCCTCGCTTTAGTCGCTGCCGTTAAGGGTTATAAGGCGATATTCGTAATGCCAGATAAAGTGAGCGAAGAAAAACGAGCGGCACTTCGCGCCTACGGAGCCAAAGTTGTCGTGACTCCGACCGCAGTGGATCCTGAGGACCCTCGCAGCTATCTTTCGGTCTGTCGTAAAATTGCGGAAATCACTCCGGGAAGTTACGTCACCAATCAATATCACAATCCCGACAATGCCCTTCAACATTACAAAACAACGGGACCAGAAATTTTGCGCCAGACCGATGGAAAAATTGATTACTTCTTCGCCGGTGCAGGCACTGGTGGAACGGTTTCAGGTGCCGGAAGATTTTTAAAAGAGAAAATTCCTGGTCTTAAAGTCGTTTGCCCTGATCCCGTCGGCAGTATTCTCTACGAACTTTTCTATCACAAAAAAGTGATCACACCGCCTCAACCCTACAAGGTTGAAGGCGTCGGTGAAGATATGCTCCCGGATAACGTCCATATGGATGTGATCGATGACTTCGTGCAAGTTCCCGACAAAGAGACCTTCGCCCTCACGCGAGAAATCGTAGCGAAGGATGGAATTTGCGTGGGACCATCGTGTGCCATGGCGCTGGCCGCCGCATTTAAGTACGCAGAGAAAATCACTAAGCCTTCGACTTTTTTAATTATGATGGCGGACAGCGGTCGCGCTTATTTGAGCAAAGCATTTAATGACGATTGGATGAAGGACAATGGCTTCTTACCCTCTCCCATGCGCACCAACGACGTGGAAGATTTGATTAACAAACGTTCTTCCTCGGCCGATCTCATCGTGGCCAATGTTGGCGATACAGCCATGGATGTGGTGAGTCTTCTTAAGAAGCACAACATTTCCCAAGTGCCTGTTTTCTCGGACAAAGAATTGGTCGGAATTCTTGACGAATCTGACCTGATCCTGCCTTTAGCCACGGGAAAATTAAAGCCCAACGAGCCTATCATTCACCTGATTAAAGGAAACGTTGTTTGGGTCGGTCTCGAAGACACGTTGGAAGAGCTGTCGCTCCACATGCAGCAAGGCTACATCGCTCTGGTCAAAGATCGCCAAGGTAAACCTCACATCGTCACAAAAATTGATTTGCTCGATTTTATCAGTCACCACTTGAATTAAGGAGACGCTCTCATGAAGCCGATTGATCGCAAAACTGGTTTTTCTACTCGCGCCATTCACGCTGGACAAAGTCCTGACCCTACCACCGGCGCTATCATGACTCCGATTTATCTCACTTCGACTTACGTTCAAGAGTCCCCTGGAGTTCATAAAGGTTATGAGTATAGTCGAACCTCTAACCCCACTCGTAAAGCTTACGAGGACTGCTTAGCGAGTCTCGAAAATGGGAAATATGGGTTTGCATTTGCTTCCGGCTGTGCCGCAACGACAACGGTGATGCATCTTTTAAAAGCCGGTGATCATGTGATTGCGTGTGATGATATGTACGGTGGCACCTTCCGCTTGTTTGATAAAGTTCTTCGCCACAACGGCATTAAATTTAGCTTTGTGGATTTAACCAATGCCGACAACTTTGAAAAAGCCCTCACTCCCGAGACTAAATTGGTGTGGATCGAAACTCCCACCAACCCAATGTTGAAACTCGTCGATATTAAAAAAGTCTGCGCGGTCGCAAATAAGAAAAACATCATTTCGGTGGTCGATAACACCTTTATGAGTCCTTACTTCCAACAACCATTAGATTTAGGAGCTTCCATAGTTGTTCACTCCGCGACAAAATTTATCAATGGTCACAGCGATATCGTTGGTGGTGCGGCGATCATGAATGACAGTCACTTAGCCGAACGGATGCAATTCCTCACCAACTCCATGGGTGGCATCCAGGCGACTTTTGATTCCTTCATTTGCATGAGAAGCTTAAAAACTTTACCGCTTCGTATGAAGGCCCATGCGACCAATGGACAAGCCATCGCTGAGTTTCTAGAAAAACATCCGCGCGTGGAAAAAGTGATCTATCCTGGTCTCAAAAGTCATCCGCAACATGCACTCGCCAAAGAGCAGATGACGGGCTTTGGCGGCATGATCACCTTTTATATTAAAGGCGGCATGGACGAGTCCCGCGCCTTCCTAGAAAAGGTGAAAATCTTTTCATTGGCGGAGAGCTTGGGGGGCGTCGAGTCTCTCATTGAGCACCCCGGAATTATGACTCATGCCAGCGTACCTCCCGAAAACCGCAAGGCTTTGGGGATCGCCGATAATTTAGTGCGTTTAAGTGTGGGTATCGAAGATCTCGATGATCTCTTATGGGATTTAGAGCAAGCTTTGGCCTGATTTTACTCAATTTTAGCGTGACTTCGAGCTGCGATTTTTGTAGCTAATAGTCTCCCTAAAACTGCAGCGGTCAGGTAGCTCAGTCGGTAGAGCAGAGGACTGAAAATCCTCGTGTCGGGGGTTCAAATCCCTCTCTGACCACCATTTTTTAGCAGTGAATCTCGTCGCGATAACAATCTCCATAGATTTATTTACAGTCCGAATTTAGCATGCGAAAGTTTGCTTTATGGAAATGAATATAGCTCAAGATTTTAGCGGAAAAAAAATCGCGATCCTCTCCCAATTTGCAAATCGGCATGGCCTTATCGCCGGCACGACGGGGACAGGTAAAACTGTAACCCTCCAAGTTCTAGCCGAACAGTTCAGTCGAATCGGCGTTCCGGTCTTTGTGGCAGATATCAAAGGCGACCTGTCGGGTGTTTCCAGAGCCGGGACACTCTCCGCAAAAATGAAGGAGCGACTGGATAAACTCAAGTTCGAAGAGCCTTCTTGGTCTGCCGCCCCAGTGATGTTTTGGGATGTCTTTGGAAATTCGGGGCATCCGGTTCGCACCACACTTACAGAACTTGGTCCCACACTGCTATCGCGATTAATGGATCTCAACGAAACGCAAGGTTCTGTGCTACAGATTTTGTTCCGAATTGCAGACGATGCGGGGCTTTTACTGATCGATCTCAAAGATATCGACGCGCTTTTAAAAACGGTTTTAGAAAATTTAGAAAAATTTAAAACCCAGTATGGCCATCTTTCTTCCGCATCTTTAGGCGCTATCCAACGGTCTTTATTAGTCCTTGAAGAGCGAGGAACAAAAAATTTTTTTGGAGAACCGGCTCTCGACATCCAGGACCTCATACAGACATCCAGTACCGGTCAGGGCTACATTAATATCCTCGCGGCGGATAAACTCTTACAGTTCCCGGTGGTGTACTCGACTTTCCTTCTCTGGCTCCTTTCCGAACTTTTTGAGCAGCTGCCGGAAGTGGGAGATCTCGACAAACCAAAATTGGTCTTCTTCTTTGATGAGGCTCATCTTCTTTTTAAAGATGCTCCAAAAGCTCTTTTAGAAAAAATTGAACTGGTGATGCGGCTCATTCGCTCAAAAGGTGTGGGAATTTACTTTGTCACCCAAAGCCCATCCGATATCCCCGAATCGGTCCTGGGACAACTATCTCATCGAGTTCAACATGCACTCCGAGCCTTCACGCCCTCGGATCAAAAGGCGGTGAAGGTAGCGGCCGAAACTTTGCGACCAAATCCCAAGTTTTCGGCCGCAGAGACTATTACTCAATTAAATATTGGTGAAGCTTTAATCTCGGTTTTAGATGCGTCGGGCTCGCCAACGATCGTGGAGCGCGGATTTATTTTGCCACCTCAAGGCCAAATCGGTCCCATCACCGCTGATGAACGAAAAGCGAAGATGGATCAGTCCCCCGTTGCGGGACACTACGAAAAAGCGATCGACCGAGAGTCTGCGTACGAAATCTTAAAGGCGCGATCCCAGCAGACAGCTTCCGAAGCTCCTTCCTCTCGAGAAAACGAACCCAACAAAAGCGCACTCAACGAAATTCTATTTGGAAGCGTGGGTCCGCGCGGCGGGAGAAAACCAGGGTTAGTCGAGAAAGTGGCGACCAGCACAGCACGAAGCATCGCTCATAGTGTGGGTCGAGAGTTGGTGCGTGGAGTTTTGGGATCCCTCTTAGGGAAAGGCTCCGGTCGTCGAAGATAAAAGGCCATCCCACTGCGGTGATGGCCTTTTCGTTGATCTAGAAATTAAAAAATGCGTACTCTTGATGAGGCATAAGTTCGTAAACTTGTCCGTCAAACGCTGTTGGGACTGGAGTCGACGTCCCGTTCGCTAAATTGATCTGGAATAATCGTCCTTCGTTATTCAAACCTAAAACAACCTTATCCGCTTTGTAGATTCGTTTGTAAGGTTGATCTAACTTAAGGTTTGCTGGCTGAAGCGAAAATGTTCCGCTCTCCGAGCAAGCGAATTCCATCACACTACCATTCTCCATCGCCACAAAGGCCGAACGCATTTCGCGATTGTAGCCATTGGGATACAAAATCGCTAACGGAGCTGATGGAAGGCTTTGCTCGGTGGCTGCGGTCGCAGTGGCCGTGCAAGTGTATCGTACTCTGTTTTTAAAGAAGCGAGCGCCCCACTGAGTTCCACTGTGAGCATCAACAAACTGAGCCTTTTGCTCTGGAGTTTGGCTGTTATAATCCGTCACATCCGCGCCAGGGACTTGAACCACATCGCCTTCGTTATTTTCGAAAACGTATTTTGCAGGAAGTGTTTTATCCTCAGGATAAAGAACTTTGTGCTCTCCGCGCATAAGCACTCGTCCCAAAGCCGGAGATTGGCCTAATGCAGTTGTCTTTACTCCATTGGCGAAACTGATCTGATGAAATTGTCGATCTGTTGTCATCACCATGAACTCTTGCTGGCGATCAATTTTCACTGGAACATCAAAAGCCTCATCCGCATAAATGATCGCCGAAGCTTTGGCGTAAGCGCGAGAGGCGGGATGCACCTGCGGAGCGTATTTCGCAATTTGAGCATAGGTTTCGACTGTGACGGCATAAGAACCACCATCAGCGATTTCGGTGTCACAAGCGCCTTGAATGCCTTTGCGAGGACCACGTTTACATGTCACATGAGGATAACCATCGATGTGACGAGCTTCGTGCATCATCACGCTGGCTTGATCCAAAGGTGCAAATGCGTCTGAGAGCATCAACGGGCACACATACATGGTCTTCCCACCAAAGAATCCCATCACGTAAGCGCCAACGCCCTTAGGGCAATTGGTTTGAACGTTAAATTTAGTAATACGTCCAATAAAATACTTCCACCAGCTCGACGCAAATTTTCCGGAGAAAACTTCATCTTGGCTCACCGGCATATTGCTATCAAACTGAGTTTTGCGCATGAACATAAGAGCCGTGAGAAGGCGTGATGTCTGTGAACCATCGTGGCAGTATTCCTTATTCGCAAGGTCTTTAAATTGCGTGAAGGTGGCGACGATGTCGTTCATTTCCTCTTTAGGAATGCAATCGGCTGCATTGGATGAACTGGTGAATACGATAAAAGCGAACAGACCCAAAAAGGTCCGAAGTGAAAAATCCATTTTAACCCCTTTCTTCTTTCCTTAGAAGATTTGTACTAGCTTAGCGATAAACCAGACGAAGGGACAAACGATTGCGTTGCGCGCTATAAACCAGAAAGCTCATTCAGCTTACTATGAAGATATTTTTTAACGATAGGATCACTAATTTCGTGAGCTAACTGCTGAAGCTCTACCAGATCCTCAGGCTTTCGGGATTCCAGCAATTTATCAATCGACATAATGGCCTGTGCACGATCTTGGGTGTTTAACACTTCGTCCATGGAGTGAACTTTACCTTCGCGGTCTTTAATGGGTTGCTTGATCAGCTCCTTGAGATAGCTCCGCTGACCCGAAAGAGTAATTAAATAGGTCGCGAGGATGCGATCATTTGCAGATGAGCCCTCTAATTTCGCCTTTTGCAAGAGTGCATCGAGTTCGACTTGAGTAAAAGTGGCCGCCCAATTTTTCAATTCGATCTCTTTTTGCTCGGAATTATTATTGAGCGAATTGACATTTTTCGCTTCTCTCTCAAATGCGATCTCAAATTTTTTCCGACGTTCTTCTTTTTCCGAAGACATGGACGCTGTTTCTGCAATCGTATCTTCTGACTTGGACTTAGGTCCAGTTGAGGAAGCGGATTCCGTGGTGGCTGCCGGAGCTTCTCTATTATATAGAGAGGATTTTTGATCCCCCTCAGGTATCCAATAAAATAAACCCGCCATGATTGCTAAGCCAACAATGGCATAACCTGTGGAATTTGATAAAATATTTTTCATTTTTACTCCCCCGGCTTGGTTTTAGCAAAAAAACCATCTCATCCTGAGATAATATCCCTCAACTCGTAAAAAACGGGTACAAAAATTTTAACACTTTAGTCCTAATTCAAAAGTCGAGGTCGGGTTGCCGTAAAGAAGGCATGACTCAGTCCTATCACATTCGATTGTTCTTCTTTGCAGGACTGATGTTCTTCACTTTTGCACTGACCGCCTGTGGCAATAATGGGCAATCCCTAGAAGCGATGGATCTAGAATCCATCGGTGCGGATTCTAACACCAACACAGGATCAACGACGACCTCTGAAAATTTCAAGTTAGCTGTGTGTTCATCTCTTAATTTTAAAAGCGTGGCATGGCCTAAAACTATGGATGATTTCGACCGTAACGTTTATGCCATTGCAATGAGTTTGACTGGAAGCTTCGAGGGCTCCGATGGATGGGCGAACATTGCAAACAACTTTGATGGGCAAGGGTTAAGTTTAGGTCTGTTCAATCAAAATCTAGGACAAGGTTCCTTGCAGCCGCTTTTGTCTCGACTGCAATCTAAAAATTTAACCGTCATGAAAAGCTTCTTTAATTCGGCACAATTCGCATCCTTGGAAAATATGCTGAACAAATGGAAATCCTCCTCTGGCTTTACTTCTAAAGCAACCACCATGGACACCGAACTTTTCGTAGAAAGTAATTTCTCAAAACTCGATGACCCCGCGATCGTCGAGATCGAAGAAGGAGTTTTCGAGGCTCCATCAATGAAGGCCTCCGCTTCGATTCAAGCCACTTTAAACTGGGCCACGTCCACCCTTTACAACGGCAGTTCTTTTAAACCTGAGTGGAAAAAATCTCTTCAAAATTTAGCTCGGTCTCCCTCCTATGTTTCAGAGCAACTGTCCGCGGCCGAAGCCATTCATCAAAAAGCATTGGGATATCTTACCTCTCTCGGATTTAAAGAGATGCGCTCTTACTTATTTCTATTTGATATTGTGGTCCAAAATGGCGGTTTATCTTCGAGTGTGATCAATAATTATAAAGCGTGGGCCAAATCCAATCCGAAGGCCACAGAAACGGCAAAATTAACTCGGCTTTTAGAATTACGTATCACCAGCGTGCTTTCACAATATAAGAACGATGTGAGATCTCGCAAAATGTCCATCATTAATGGCAAGGGAACAGTGCACGGCGCAGCTAGAGACTACGCGAAGGAGTTTTGTGTTAAGAACTGGAATATTTCTTATTTTGCTAATGGCTTTTAATCCAACACACTCGGTGGAGAGCAACTCTACCGATAAAATAGGATTAACACCGCAGACAATACCCAAAGGTAGTAACTAAAGACCGCGAGCTTCGCCTTTTTGACAAAGTATTGATCAAGCACCCATAGCGATAATAAACCCACAACGAAAGAAACTCCTGTCCCCATTATGATATTGGGCAATTCTTCGGAGGTGAATTCCGCTTTGGGTAACTCTAATAAGCATGCTCCCGCTATGGCCGGAATCGAAACGACAAAGCTATAGAACGTGGCCACAGATCCTCGACAGTTGAGCAGAACTGCAGTGGCGATGGTGGATCCCGAACGACTCACTCCTGGCAAAACCGCAATCCCCTGGGCGATTCCAATTAAAAATGCCTTCAATGGCGTGATCTCGGCGTACACAGTTTCGGGACTGACATGGATGAGATCTTGAGCCCTCATTTTTCGAGTCGAAAAATAAAGAAGTGTTCCGGTGAGCCACAGAAATCCACCGACCACTTTGATATTGGGATGATCGAAATCGAAAGTCTTCTGAATCGCTAATCCAATGACTGCGGTCGGTAAAGAAGTGATGATCGCCAGCTTAATAAAACGCCACTGTACAAATCGAAGAATATTCTTAAAAAAATAAAGGATCACGGCCAGCAGAGTTCCGATGTGCAGAGTCACATTGTAGGCGAGACTACCCTCGGTGAGGCCTAAAAAATACTCCGCAACAGTTAAATGTCCGTCGCTCGAAACAGGTAAAAATTCGGTAATTCCTTGAATAATTCCTAAAAGAATCGCAGATAATGCATCCACTGGCTCACCCCGTACGTTTAGCGTTATTTCTTTAATAGGATGAGCTGATTTTTTTGTAATTGCACGGAAATTTTCCGAATCTCTCTCCCCTGCCGCCAGTGGACTTCGTAATTTCCGGGAGTGAGATTCTTCCAAACTAGAGGAGTGAATTTTTCCGTAAACATGATTTCGCAACGGGATTCGCACTGGTACAATGCAGCTTTCGCCCAAAATCGGCTGCGGACACTGAGCGAGAGAGGCGATGCCAATGCCGGAGGCGATTTTTCTCTAGAATAGACCGGGGACTGAGTCGCTGCGCTGAGGACTGTGGTTTTTATATCTTTCGTAAAGAATAAACTCGCGACAAAACACACAGCTTGGGACAAGCACTTTAGATATTTGATGGGTGAGGACCTTTCGCTGTCCTCATGGATCCTGAGAGTTCTTCCTTGATGCTTTTGAATATAAACCGCCCGTGCCACGAGTTCTGCTAATTTTTTCTGAAAAAACATATTCGAGCCCACTTCGAGATAGTTGCGTTTTTCGGGACTCTGATGGAGCAGCGAATTATCAGCATCGATTTCAAAAGCTCTCTGACGCCAGTCTTCGTTTGTTTTTGATGTCAAAAGGTTACGATCTTTTAAATCTTTATAAATTAAACCGAGGGAAAACAGATCCGATTTTTGAGAGAGAGACTGCTCTCTCCAAAATTCCGGAGATACAAACTGGGGTTGACCGTGATGACTTTGAACGTCGGAAAAGCCGAAGTCTAAAAGCTTAACGCATCCATTGAGCGTGATAAAAATATTTTGGGGGGTGAGGTCCCCGTGTCGCAGATCGTAGCTCGCTAAATCTTTAAGCCCCTGTTGGACTTGCGCTATAATCTCCATGGCGATTGGATGTTCGATCCGAACCAACGCGTACAGATCCGCTAAAGTTACCCCCTCAAGATACTCTAAAACAAGAGTCCAACCCTGGGGAAGCTTCTCCCAACCTAACATTCTTACACAGTGCTGGGATTGAACCCGAGTGAGTAAGTCGATCTCTGTTTTTAATGTTGGGACTAATTTATTGGACTTTAGAACTTTGAGAGCCACGATTTGTTCAACTCTTAAATCCTCGTGTTTACGAATAGCTTTGTAAACACGACTAGTTAAGCCTTCGCCGATGAGACTTATGAGATGATAGTTTGTAGTCGTTTGCGATCGGACGTGTTCCATCATTGTCTGGTATTACAATTTCTTTGCCAAACTTTTCCGAAACTTTTGCCATAAACCTCTGTTTGTCTTCACGACTCATTTTGTAAAGCCATTCGTCGCCCCAGCTCTTCAGAGCCAAACGGCAACCAGGTCCTAAAATCTTAAGATCCCCCAGGGCATACTCAGGGGAACGAATATTCTGCGAGATCGAATCTTTGCAGGATTGATCCAACCATGCGAGCAACAATTCCCGTTGCTTTAATGATCGCCTCAACTGTCGAACCCACTTGTAGCAACTGACAGGAATGAAACCATCCTCAAGTTCGATCTTACACCGTTGATGCTGTTGGAGAAGCTCTCTCTCCTGCGATGTTATAGATACGAGTTCGCTCACTGACTGGGTGTGGATAATGGCCTGAAGTTCGGATTTTGCGAAAGCCATGGATAAAACAAATAATAGAATCATTGAGACACCTCTGTTAAAAAATGAAAAATGAGTGGACCGAGAATAATCAATAGGAGCGCCGGAAACTGGAGTAAAAGAAGCGGTATCATCAATTTATAAGGCAGTTTTCCTAAATGTGCGTCTAATTCAGAGATACTCGCTTCGCGCATCTCTTGTTCAAGGGATTGAATGGGTTCAAAAATACTTTTGCCCTGAACGGATTGGTACAAAAGATCGAACAAAACACGCTGATGGGCCGACATTGTCCCATTTTTTAAACAAAATTGCGGATATGTGCAGTGAGAATGCTGCTGAAGCCAGAATGTGAGCCGTAGAGTGAAGCTATTGACCTCCGCCTCTTTCAAATATTGATCGATGAGAGTTCGCACTGACACTCCGGAGCTCAGTTCCGTTTGTAAATGCAGGACGAAATTATATGACGGCGCTAAATCTTCCATGAAACTCTCTTCCCCATCCAAAAAACGAGAAACTGACCGGCAATAAACATCAATAATGAACAAAAAATGAGATGTTTCAGCTCATTCAAAGCAAAATTGAAGGATACAAAAGCAAAGCAAAGACCATACATCAGGATTAAAATATTCGATTGCATGCGGACTTGATTGCGAATTTGTCCAGACTTACGTCGAAACTGATTCATTATGACAAGCTTGCGTCGAAAATTTTCGAGTTTTTCGATCGATTTGAATGAAGAGCGGTCAATTTGGCAAAATTGAAGCACAATTTGATTCAGAAATGATGTTTTGAGCGCCATTTTTTTGTCGTTACCTTGTTGTGAAAAAACAACAAGCTCATAAATTCGCTGCATGTGAAAGCAAAATCGAGGAGGTGCAGACTGTACCGACTGCAAGAGCGAAACACGAAAACTTTTTCCCGTCTTCATCTGCAAAATTATGTTCGTGAGTACGTCAGGAAACTCGCTCTGGAAGCGAGTCTCCAGCCATTTTAAATAAATTTTTGTGAGCCCGATAAAAACTAAAATCGGCAAAAAAATAAACACCAATTGCCATCGATTTTTCGGCAAAAAAATCAGATGAAGGCACTGAAAGAACAAGAATCCGCTGACAATTTTTGTCATCACCGAATCGGGGATATTGTTTTTACGAAAAAACGTTTCGAGAATGCGAAGTCCGAAACATATTCCGATAATTTTAATTAAAAATGCGATGAACATTGATTTCTCCATCCCAAAAAAAGCGAATCGTTCAAAAATAATGCTAAAGGTTAAATTTTTTATTGACGAAAAGAGTCGCATGGGTAAACTGATTACAAAGAAGAGTCTTCAACAACGTAAAAACATCTAAGGAGGCAACGATGGCTAAGAAGAAAAAAGCAGCTAAGAAGAAAACAGCTAAGAAAAAAACAGCTAAAAAAAAGAAGAAGTAGTTAGTACTTCGACTTTTGAATCTGAAGCCCCTACTTGTAGGGGCTTTTTTTTTGCCTAAATTCATCTTTGTCTTACTTATAGCACCTATAACACTTCATTCATCGCTACCCATCTCCTAATCCCTCGACCTTTTAAAACATAAACTAGTTCCCTGGATTCTCAGATCAGGCAGATCATATTCCCATGACTTGCCACACTTTTCTTTTTCTCTCTGCTATCCCCGCTTCTTTTTATCTTTATCGCGGTTTTTCAACTGCAATTCCGGAACTCCTACAAAAGGGCCGTTCTTGCGATTTATAGTGTTACGATGTTCGGATACTGGATATTTATTTTCGTCTTTACCGGACCCGTCGAGCTTCGTCGCCCTAGGCGATTGGGGGGTTGTTAGGGAGGAAAAGATGGGAGAACGAGTATCTTAATAGTGTTCAAAGATGTGGCTGACGGCCTACCCGGAGCGGTCGCTTTTGCACCTCAGGAAATGATCTCAGTATAAGTCCTCGGAAGTCCGAGGACCGTTTACAATAAATTAACCCAACGCTTTTTGAAGATTCGCATCGATGGCTTCTAAGAAAGGAACGGTGTTCATGTATTTATCGGGAGTCACTTTATCTCCATAAATACATGCGGCGAGATCCTTGGTCATTTTTCCAGACTCTACGGTCTCAACGCAAACTTTCTCTAAAGTTTGGCAGAATTTAATCAATTCCGAATTTTTATCCAAGTTTCCACGATGCTCTAGGCCTCGAGTCCAGGCAAAAATAGAAGCGATCGGGTTCGTCGAGGTCGCTTTTCCCTGTTGATGCATACGATAGTGGCGAGTCACTGTGCCGTGAGCCGCTTCGGACTCCATGGTTTTTCCATCAGGAGTGACCAAAACGGAAGTCATTAGCCCTAATGAACCGAATCCTTGAGCCACGATGTCCGATTGAACGTCGCCATCATAGTTTTTACAAGCCCAAACAAAGCCACCACTCCATTTGATCGCCGATGCGACCATGTCGTCGATCAACCGATGCTCGTAGGTTAAGCCGAGATCAGTAAACTGAGCTTTAAAGTTTTTTTCGTAAACGTCTTGGAAGATATCTTTAAAACGTCCATCGTATTTTTTAAGAATTGTGTTTTTTGTCGATAAGTAGAGCGGCCATTTTTTCTGTAGAGCAACATTAAAGCAGGAGTGAGCGAATCCTTGGATGGACTCGTCGGTATTATACATCGCTAAAGCGACACCGTTCCCATTAAACTTATAGACCTCATGAGAAATCTTTTCGCCATTCTCACCTTCGAAAGTGATCGTCAGCTTCCCCTTGCCCTTAGTTACGAAGTCGGTCGCTCTGTATTGGTCACCGAAAGCATGGCGCCCGATGCAAATGGGCTGAGTCCAGTGAGGAACTAATCGAGGGATGTTCTTTATAATGATGGGCTCACGAAATACCGTCCCGTCGAGAATGTTACGAATGGTGCCGTTGGGGGATTTCCACATCTGTTTAAGGTTAAACTCTTTAACTCGAGCCTCATCCGGGGTGATGGTCGCGCATTTGATGCCGACATTGTATTTTTTGATGGCTTCGGCGGACTCCACGGTCACTTTATCGTCGGTTTTATCGCGATTTTCCATGCCGAGATCAAAGTACTTAATATCGAGTTCAAGATAAGGAAGAATGAGTTTTTCGCGAATGAAATGCCAAATAATACGGGTCATTTCGTCGCCATCAAGCTCCACAACCGGGTTTGCTACTTTGATCTTTTTCATAGAAGCCTTTCTATTGCGTGATTTGCAGCTACTATATTCAGAATTTTGTTAAATTGTCGATGGGTCCTTCGGCTTGAGCAGAGCGTTAATGTCCGCTCGGAAAATTTCCAAAATTTAGCTGTTTTGCGAGTGAAAATATGAGAAGTATACTTCATATAAATTTAGTCGTCGCCCGACAGAAGTCCTCCTCAGCGAAAGCGAGGGATGACACTGCCTAAGCATGACGTACATCAGGAGAAATTCTATGAAACACACTCGTAAGAAAATATCTGTTATCGGCGCCGGCTTTGTCGGCTCAACCTGCGCCCACTGGGCGGCGACAAAGGAGCTCGGCGACGTGGTCCTTCTCGATATCAACGAAGGGGCCGCTAAAGGTAAGGCTCTTGACTTGTACGAAGCCTCTCCCGTAGAAGGCTTCGATTCTGTGGTCAAGGGAACTTCGGATTATAAAGATATCGCCGATTCTGATGTGGTGATCATCACCGCCGGAATGCCTCGCAAGCCGGGCATGAGCCGTGACGACCTCTTGGCGACTAATGCGAAAATTGTTAAGGCCGCCAGCGAAGGTGTTAAGAAATATGCACCGAACTCGGTGGTCATTATCGTTAGTAACCCGCTCGATGCGATGGCTTTTGTGGCCAAAGAAGTGACGGGCTTCCCGCGCAACCGCATTATCGGTATGGCCGGAGTTCTTGATGGCGCCCGCTTCCGTACATTTATTTCTGAGGCCACTGGCTTTAGCGTCAAAGATATTAACGCTTTTGTCCTCGGCGGACATGGAGACACGATGGTTCCAATGCCTCGCCATTGCTCCGTGGGAGGAATTCCACTCACTGAAGTGCTTCCTAAAGAAAAAATTGATCAACTGGTGGAGCGCACGCGCAAGGGCGGAGCGGAGATCGTTGAATTGTTAAAAACGGGCTCGGCCTACTACGCCCCATCAGCCAGTGCCGTGCAAATGGCCGAAGCGATCCTTAAGAATCAAAAGCGAGTCCTCCCTTGTGCCGCCCTTCTCGAAGGAGAATACGGTATTAAAGGATTGTTTATTGGGGTTCTCTGCCAGATCGGTGGCGACGGTATGGAAAAAGTTTTCGAATTGAAATTGAACGATGAAGAAAAAGCGGGCCTCGAGCATTCCCGAAAGCAAGTGGAAGAACTCGTTAACGCCCTTAAAAAGTTAGACTACTAGGAGCTAGAATGAACATTCACGAATATCAAGCCAAATCTATTTTTAGAGAATATGGTTTGCCCGTCCTTAAAGGACAATTGGCTCACACACCGGCCGAGGCAGAGGCTGCTGCGAAAAACTTAGGTGGCCCTGTTTGGGTGGTAAAAGCGCAAATCCACGCGGGTGGACGTGGTAAAGGGGGCGGAGTAAAACTCGCCAAATCTGTCGAGGAAGTTAAAAAACTCGCTTCGGAAATCATCGGAATGCAGTTGATCACTCCGCAAACTGGACCTGAAGGCAAAAAAGTTCATAAGGTTTACATCGAGCAAGGCTGTAATATTCAAAAAGAATACTACGTGGCTTTCTTTTTAAACCGGATTGAAGGCAAAGTAGGAATGGTCGCCAGCACCGAAGGTGGAATGGATATCGAAGAGGTGGCCGAAAAGCATCCCGATAAAATCCAAAGCATCGCCATCGACCCCAATACCGGGCTGACGGACTTTCAAGCGCGACATCTTGCCTTTAAGTTAGGATTTACCGGAAAGTCGGCTTTAAAAGCAGCGACTTATTTTAAAGGCCTCTACAACATTTATATGGATCTCGATTGCGAAATGATCGAAATCAATCCCATGGTTTTGACCAAAGAAGGCGATGTCATGGCTTTAGATGGGAAAGTGGCGTTTGATAACAACGCTCTTTTCAAACATCCTAAACTAGTAGAGTTGAAAGACGACACCGAAGAAGATGCTTCGGAACTGGAAGCCAGCAAGTACGACCTTGCGTTTATTAAGCTCGACGGGAACATCGGTTGCTTGGTGAATGGTGCAGGCCTAGCTATGGCCACGATGGATATTATTAAACTTCAAGGCGGAGCTCCGGCAAACTTCTTAGATGTGGGCGGTGGCGCTAACAAAGAAAAAGTAACGGCCGCATTTAAGATCATTCTTAAAGATAAGAATGTTAAGGGAATTTTAGTTAATATTTTCGGTGGAATCATGAAGTGTGACATCATCGCCGAGGGCGTTATTGCGGCTTCTAAAGACTTAGGTCTTAAAGTTCCATTGGTGGTTCGCCTTGAAGGAACTAATGTCGAGCTCGGTAAAAAAATCTTATCCGAGAGCGGTTTAAACATCACTCCAGCCAATGATCTCAACGATGCCGCTCAGAAAATTGTTGCTGCTGTAAAAGGAGGTCGCTAATGGCTATTCTTATCGACAGAAATACAAAAGTCATTTGCCAGGGTTTAACTGGCGCCCAAGGAACTTTTCACACCGAACAGGCCATCAAATACGGAACAAAAATGGTGGGTGGAGTGACTCCGGGAAAAGGCGGTACTAAACATATCGATCTTCCGGTTTTTGATTCCTGCTACGATGCTGTTGAAAAAACGGGAGCGAACGCTTCTGTGATTTATGTTCCGCCACCCATGGCTGCCGATGCGATCATGGAAGCTGTGGACGCAGGAATTCCTCTTGTGATCTGTATCACCGAAGGGATTCCAATTAATGACATGGTTAAGGTTCGCCAGTTTATGAAAGGCAAAAAAACTCGCCTTGTCGGACCGAACTGCCCGGGTGTGATCACTCCGGATCAGTGCAAAATCGGAATTATGCCCGGTCATATTCATAGAGCAGGTCGCATTGGTGTACTTTCTCGCTCCGGTACGCTCACCTACGAAGCCGTTCACCAATTGACTCAATTGGGTCTGGGTCAGAGCACCTGTGTAGGTATCGGTGGAGATCCCGTGAACGGAACAAACTTTATCGATGTTCTAGAACTCTACAATAAAGATAAAGATACTGATGCGGTCATTATGATCGGAGAGATCGGTGGAACGGCGGAAGTGGATGCCGCTGAGTACATCAAACGCGAATTCAAAAAGCCAGTCACTGCGTTTATCGCGGGAGCAACGGCACCTAAAGGAAAACGTATGGGTCACGCGGGCGCGATCGCCACAGGTGCCTCTGATACGGCCGAAGGTAAGTTCGAGGCTCTACAGTCTGCAGGTTGCAGTATTACTCGTAGCCCTGGCGATCTTGGAACAACACTTAAAAACAGTCTTAAATAGGAAATAGGAGAAATCATGTCTAAAGAACTTACTTTTAGTATTATTAAGCCCAACGCGGTTAAGAAAAATGCAATCGGATCGATCATTGCCATTTTCGAAAAAAATGGTCTTAAAATCGCAGCGGCTAAACTTCAAACCATCGACAAAAAACTTTGCGAAGAGTTCTATGCCGAGCACAAAGCACGACCTTTCTTTGGCGAATTGGTGAGCTTTATGACATCTGGGCCTGTGATGTTGATGGCTCTTTACGGGGAAAACGCTGTTCTCAAAAATCGCGAAATCATGGGCGCTACTGATCCCGCTAAAGCGGCTCCAGGAACCATTCGCGCTCTTTACGGGGACAATATGGGTGAGAACGCTGTCCACGGATCTGACAGCCCTGAAAGCGCACTTCGCGAACTCAATCTTTTCTTCAAAGAAACTGAATTCGTAAATAAGCAGTAATTTGCGCACCACAGCTTCATGTCATAGGCAATTGAGTCTATAATTGCAGGCATGAAGCTGTTTCTTTCCATTCTCATCCCACTTGTTCTCACGGCTTGTAATACCTTTACCCGCGATAAAGAAACGGCTCATCTCTATCTCCAGCTCGGAACTTCTCAATTAGAGCAAGGGCATCCGGCTCTCGCGTTAAAATCACTCCGACAAGCCCAGAAGAGTGATCCGAAGAATCCAATGATACAAAACCAGTTGGGCGTCACCTATTTTATGATGGAGCGATACAACGATTCGATCTCGCACTTTCAACACGCCATAGATCTTGATCCGAACTTTACTGAGGCACGCAACAATTTGGCGCGCTCACTGATTGAAATCGGAAACACCAAGTTAGCGCGCGTGCAATTACAACTCGTCGCCCAAGATTTGACTTATGTCGGCCAAGCAAAGACCCATCTTAATTTTGGAATTTCGTATTTTAAAGATCAAAATTATCTCGCGGCCGTTCCTCATTTTCAGAAGTCTATTAAACTTCTCAAGGACAACTGTATCTCCTACAGTTATTATGGTCGCGCCCTCTACGAAATGAAGGACTACAAAGCCGCACTTCCGATATTTGATTCGGCTCTTCCTCTCTGTAAACGGGAAAAATTTGATGAAGCCCACTATTATGCTGCTATGGCCTACTATAAAGCGGGCGACCGCATGAAGGGCATAGCTTTGATGAATGAGACCGTTTTGCTCTACCCTGATGGCGAGTATCAGGATCGCGCGAAAAATATGGTCGATGTGATGAAACTCAATAAAATGTAAGGCAACGTATGAAGGCAACTGGCGAATTATTAAAGAAAAGTCGATTAGAGCAAAATTTATCTCTCGAGGAACTTTCGGCTCAGACTAAAATCCAAGTTTCTATTTTGAGAAAAATGGAAGAGGGTCTATCATCACAACTTCCTCACAAAACGATCGTGCGTGGATTCGTTAAGCACTACGCCAAATGCATTCAGCTGAATGTCGATGAAGTCATCGCTCTTTACGATAGTGAAATGTCGAGCGCTCCTGCTCCTGTCGTGGCCGCAACCGTCGCAGTTCCGCAAAAATCCTCCAACCCAGCGCAAAACACCATCGGCGATAAAACGAACCTGTTGTGGTTTAGAACTTCCTCAAGCTTTGTAACTCTTCTCGGAATCGGAACCGTGGTTATTTTGATCGGAGCCATCTACTTCTTTAGTGTGAAAATGATCTCTTACTCCGAAGAAACTTATCATAAGCCCCAGGCCGAGACCGAAACCGCCACCCCGGCTGAGCTGACCACACTGGTCGCCCCACCGATCGAGAAAAAACCCGAAGTCGTGGAAGCTGTTCAGTCGAAACCCGACAACTCGACACCTCCGAAAGAGGAAAAAAAGGAAGCGGCCACTACAACTGCTAAAAAAGAAGACGACAAAAAAGAAGAAAAAAAAGAAGAGGAAGAGGAAGTTAAAGACGAGGCCGTCATTAATACCCCTAAGATGGTCGTGGTCGAGGCTTTCGAAACCGTAAGTATCGCAGCAGAATGGAGCACAGGTAAAAAAGAAAAGATAAATCTTAAAACCAACCGCAAGCACACATTTTATTATTCCGATAAAATTTCTCTTAAAATCGACAATGCGGGCGGAGTAAATATTGTAACGGCGAATGACAAAGTGGGAATTCCCGGCGAATTGGGTCAGGAAGTCACTCTGGCTTTTGAATAGGTGGCGCTGTTGAAATCAGGGAACTATGAAATTATCAAAATTTTTATTTTATAGTTTAACGAGTATTATCGTCGCCACATTAATTTTTGGAATTTTTCTGAGCCGTTATGATGTTTTTATTCGTCGAGATATCTCCTTAAGAAATCACCCCCGCTTTTTTGATTATCATGGGGCCACACATGTTCTCTCTAAATATTCCCAGGGGAGTGCAGATATCAACGAGATCGCGACGTCTGCATCTCAAGCAGATCTCAACTTTGTCTACATCACCGATCTGAATGACTTCGACCTTCTCCACCAACGCCATGGATATAGTCAGGATGTTTTACTATTTACCGGCAAAAAGATAAGCTACCTCGATTCTCATTTATTACTTTACGGCCACGAGGCTTTTAAAAAGATGGACTCCATCGGTTCGGCAAACGCCGTCAGCAACGATTTTCTCAATCGCATTCCCACCGAAGCCGAGCACATGACGATTGTCCTGGCCCACCCCTTTAAGCAAGGATTTCAATGGCAAGGCCCCTATCCAGAGGGACTCAATGGTATTGAGGTTATGAATCTCCGGCACATGTGGCAGTCCTCATGGAATAACAAAAAAGCTTCGTTCATTTGGAGTTTATTCATTTATATCTTTAATCCCAAAGTGGCATTGCTCCGCCTGGTCGATGCCCCTACTCAAGAATTGATCTTATGGGATAGCTTAAATGAGAAGAGGAAAACTGTCGGTTTTCTGGGAAACCATGCCACCGGAAAAATTTTTAGTCTTGGACTATTTTCGATTTCTTTTCCCACCTACGAGGACTCTTTTAAGTTTGCTAGCAATCATATTTTACTCAAATCGGAGCTCACGGGCGTAGAGAGTATTGATTCGGAAAAAGTTCAGTCGGCATTGATGAACGGACACTCCTATTTTTCTATAGATGCGCTGGCTAATCCTAAGGGCTTCGCCGCTTACATGTCGACCAATGATGGTGCCACCTATCTGATGGGCGAAAAAATTCCTTTAACCAAATCTCTCAAATTACTGATCGATGTACCTCCCATCTCGTCGAAAGATTTGGAAGTGAAGTTGCTGCGAAACGGTCAGGAAATTGCGACGAGCAAAAGCCCAAACTCGTCGTTTGATATCGATAAAACTGGAAACTACCGTGTCTATGTGCGTGTTCGCGTCCAGTTCCCCATCCCCGGCGAGATTCGTTGGATTCCGTGGATCTATACTAACAACTTCTACGTCCGATAGGGTCGGGATTCTATAAATGGTCGAATCCTTCGTTGCTTAGTCGCTTCCCTTGTGCGGCGTACTGACGTACGCCTCCGCGGGGCGCTTCTGCGCGCCTCGACTTCGACCATTTATAGAATCCCTCTGATGACCCAGAGAGGATGAGAAGATTCATTTTGGGTTACCGTTTACGTTCGGTCGGGATGGCGGTTTTAGAGTTCGAGGAGGTTGAGTTGTTTGGGTTGGCGTTCGATGACGGGGAAGCGGAAAGGTGGTTTTCCGGTGAGAGCCACTAAGTTATCCACGACGACGTCTTGATGAGATTGAAATACTCTTTCCGTAATTTTAATGAACAGCTGTCCGCAATACGAAGCATCTTCTTCGGCGCGGTGAAAAGTTCCCGCATCAATCTTAAGATGTTGAACCAGAGTTCCCAACTTATAATTGGCTAACCCTGGGAAAATTTTGCGCGCCATCGGTAAGGTATCGAGGACGATTCCTCGCGGACTTTCCGATTCGAAGCGCTTGATATCCGCGGTGAGAAACTGAGAATCAAAGGGAGCATTGTGAGCCACCATGACAGCGTCGCCACAAAATTCAGCGAAAGCATCCAGAATGTTCTCGATAAAAGGTTTGCCGACAAGCATGTCATCGGTGATTCCATTGACGGCGGAAGCTCCGGGAGGAATGGAACGGCGAGGGTCGATCAATGTCGAAAACGTGGCCTCGGGTTGACCATTTAAATAACGGACAGCCCCAATCTCAACGATCTTATCAACTCCGGGCACGGTACCCGTCGTTTCCAAATCAAAAGCCACAAATCTCATGAATCCCCCACTAGGTCTCAAATCATCCGAAGTTGTTGTATTAGTAACTCTAACACCCAAAATCAACAGAAAGGAACCCCTACCGCATCGCTAAACCCACCAATGCCCAAAAAATAACCACCCCCACCCCAAAACCCAAAGCTTCAGGCGGGTCATTTCAGTTAGTACATTCAAGCTCACAATTTTATCGTTTCCCTTTTGAAAGAGGACTGAAAGGACCTCCCGTTAGCGTGATGCGATCGCCGACTTCCCGTCGGCGAAACGGGCGAGGGCAGGAGCCCGTGTCCGCGCAGTCCTCTTTCAAAAGGGAAACGATAAAATTGTGAGCTTGGTTTCCATTCCTGTAACAATTACCCCGAATTCCCCCTGTCCATATCATATACACTTCTGAAACCATTTCACCGCAACCATTAAGTGCTTAGAATTTCACACAGACCTGACGTAAACCCGATTGGCACTCAACACGCATTAAAAGCCCAAAAGCGGCACGTGTTTTGTAAATAAGAGCAACATTACCAACGCAAGAAAACAGAGAAATGTGATGCAAAATATTCTTGGACAGCTACAAAAAATGATTAAGTCTCAATTCGGATTCGAAAGTGAACTCGATCTCGTCAGCGCGGATGACAAAGTGAATGTCAATTCCCTCTTTGGATACATTGCCAAAGACAAACAAGTTTTAGTCCCCATCTTCGATAATAAAAAAGAAAAGGTGATCGCCACATTCAAAGTCACCGACGTCAACTCCCCACTTCCAGAAACCGTAGAGAATATTAACGACCTCGTCCATGTGACTTTACAGTCCTACTTAGATCTTATGACAAAACTCGATTTAACCACAGACATCCTCCAACATATGCAAATTGAAGCCACGCCAAGCAAAATTATCCCGCTCAATAGGCATCGAAAACCACTCACAACTCTCGACTGGTCAAAAATGCTTCAGCCAGAAAAAGATGGGATTTTCGATACGGTCGAGGTTCTCAATCGCGAAATTCTTTTATTTGGTCGCAATAGAGGAGATCTGCAAAAGCTTTTCGTTCATCTCCATGAGGTCTCTAAAAATCAAAGCCTACTGACTCTCGATGAAAACTCTACGGCACTCCTAAATTCAAAGGAAGACATACTTGAACTGAACTCAACCACAATTGCTATTCCAAACATAAGAAGTTTATCAGACCAGCAGCTGAAAACTCTCACCCAAACCTTAAAGTCGCAAATACATCAGGAACAAGACCTACTCATCGTGGCCACCATTGATTCATTAAATTTAGACATGATCAAAGATCAGATGATCATCGATTTTTTAAAACAACTCCACTTCTTTTATGTTCTTTCCGATCAACGCGAGTCTCATGGCGCAAACTTCGCAACTCTACAGCTCTGCGCGGAAACCATTGTGCAAATGGTGACCAGTCGGGACCGGAACGAGAAAGACAAGGCTCCTTATACTCGGAGCTATAATATTGTTCCGCTACTCAAGGCGACACCGACCCTGCTCCACTAAACCTTTGCATTTCGTGTCGTTTTCCGACACCATTAAGCAATGGTCGCTAGTATTGCATTACCTAATGCAGATAAATTTGAATCCTTTTTGAAGGACGCGCTTAAAAAAGTACCTTCTTCCATCATTCCTCTGGCGGGCGATGTGTCTTCGCGAAAATACTATCGCGTTCTCGAAGGAAACCAAAGTTGGGTACTTATGGAGTGGGAGCCCTTCACTTCTCCACAGACTTTCCCCTTCATTTCCATCCAAACATATTTCAAGAACAATGATATCGCTGTCCCCGAGATCTTTTCGTATGATGAAAGTAAAGGCTACTTTCTTTTAGAGGATCTCGGTGATTTAACCTTGGAGCGAAAATTCTGGGAATTTCATAACCAGGAAAATATCCTTCCCTATTACAAATCAACGCTCGACGAGCTTATAAAAGTTCATAGACTCTATCTCACCGAAAAGAATCAAGATCATTGTACCGCCTATAAGATTGAATTCGATGTCGAAAAATTTCTATGGGAGCTCAATTACACTTTTAAAAATCTGCTTCAGGGTCTCTGTAAACTCACGTTCAACGCTGACGTCGAAGCCCAGCTCCAGGCCGAATTTAAAAGTATCGCCGAAAGACTCGCTCGACTCCCCCAAGTGATCTGCCATAGAGATTTCCACTCTCGCAACGTGATGATTAAGGGTGATCACACTGTACTTATTGATTTTCAGGATGCACGATTGGGTCCGCCTCAGTACGACTTGGTGAGCCTGATTCACGATTCCTACGTGCAACTGAGTGAGCAAACCTCGCAGAATCTCATCAATTACTACCTCGAAAAATTTCCAGAAGGTTTAAAGCTGTTTAAAGATAAAAAAGAATTTATGTATTTCTTCCAACTCCAGACTTTGCAGCGATGCTTTAAAGCTTGTGGAACCTTTTCGGCGGTTTACCAGCAACGAAAAGACAAAAGATATCTTAAATATTTACCAGGAACACTCGGCAAGGTGAACGCGACCCTTACGCAGTTTAATGAGTATCCGACACTGCGTAAAATTATGGATTCGCTCCAGGTTCCTCCGACCGACACTCTCCCATGAAGGCTCTGATTCTCACCGCAGGTTTAGGGACTCGTTTAGCCCCTTACACCCATCGAAAACCCAAGCCCGCTATCTGTATGTTTGGGATACCGATCGTCTACTATAGTCTCTATCTTTTAAAAAAAATTAATCATTATCGCGTCATCGCAAATCTCCATCATTTGCCCCACGAAATTCAGGCCTTGTTTAAGGCCCAGGCCCTCAAAGACTTTTCTGTAGAATACTCTTGGGAAAAAGAAAAAATATTAGGAAGCGGCGGCGCGATCTGGAACGCAAAAGCATTGCTCGAAGTTAGTGATAACTTTTTAGTGATTAACGGAGATGAAGTGATGATTCCTTCTCAAGAGAGTATTCTCAACTCTCTTCAAGATCATCATCTGCGCACCAATTCTTTAGCCACCTTTCTTGTCACGGATCACCCCGATCTGCTCAAAACTCTCAAACCCATCTGGGTGGACCGCGAAGGCTTTGTACTCGGTTTTGGTGAAACTCCTCCTGCGGGCAAAGACGCTAGACCTGTTCACTTCACCGGATACAAAATCTACAATCGTCGAATTTTTAATTATCTGCCGCAGGGAGAATCTCACATCTTTAAAGATGCGGTGATTCCGGCGCTACGCAAGGGCGAGAGAGTGAGTACACTTAAGGACAGTTGTCAGTGGTGGGAAACTGGTAATTTTAATAATTTGATCCATGCTCACCGAGATTTCATCCAGATTGCATCTCAGTCCCCGAAGTCGAATCCGATCCAAAAGATCTACGATAGCTTTAATTTGAAATTTGATTTCAAGGTGATCTTTAATGACAAACTCCAGACGGCGTTTCCATCTCAGATGGACGTACAAAGCCTACGTCTGGAAAATACAGTTTTTATTGCTCCCGAGTCGCAACTCCATAAAAATATTGTATTAAACAATGTGATCGTTAGCCCCGGGGCCCTTGTGACCGAATCGCAGACTCAAAAATTGTTATTTTGAGAGGAGAACCTATGATCGTACTTGGAATGATGAGCGGAACTAGCCTAGATGGCGTGGATTGCGTTTGGACCAAAGCTGAAGGGACATCTCAGGTAACGATGAAACTTCTAAAGCATAAATATGTGCCTTTTCCCAACGCTCTTCGCAAAGCTTTATTAAAAGCCACCATAGGCAAAGCTTCGTCCCACGAAGTGGGCGAACTTCACCACGCTCTCGGGCGCTTTTATGCAAAAGCAGCGTCGAACTCTACCTACAAAGCCCAGTTGGTGGGACTCCATGGACAAACTATTTTTCACCAAGGGACGAAAGCGACACTGCAAATTGGGGAGTCGACTTATCTTGCGAAAGTCACTCAATGCCCCGTCGTCTTTAATTTCCGTGCTGCAGATATCGCCTCGGGTGGCCAGGGAGCTCCGTTAGCGCCGGTGTTTCATAAATTTTTGTTAAAACCCTTTAGTAAAAACGGGGCCGCTTTTCATAATTTAGGAGGCATCAGTAATATCACTTATTTTGACGCCAAAAATTTTATCGCCTTCGATACTGGGCCCGCCTCAATACTGCTCGACGCATGGATCGAGTATAAAACTCGAGGTAAGAAAAAAATGGATCGCAACGGCGTATTGGCTCATCAAGGTTTGCCCGACAGTGCGATGCTTAATAAATTTCTTTCGCACCCCTTCTTTAAAAAGCCTTTTCCTAAAAGCTGCGGACGCGAAGAATTTAACTTAGATTTTATCAAAAAATATGGCGGCACTCGATTTGCGAAATTGAATCTTAAAGATCAATTGGCCACATTAACAGAGCTCACGGTTCAAAGCATTGCCGAGGCCTACGAGATGACACCGAAAACTCCCAAGACCATTTTTTTCTCGGGTGGAGGAGTTTACAATACGTACTTGATGAAGCGTTTAAAAATTAATCTTCCGGAAGTGGATGTGAAAACGTCTGCAGATCTAGGCTGGCCCGCCGAAACGATCGAGGGCGGAGCCTTCGCGCTTCTCGCCTACCTTCGCTATAAAAAAATCCGCGTGAACCTTTCCACCATCACAGGTGGAAAAGATGGATTGCACGGGCAAATTTGCGAATTTTAATGCTCTCGGAGTCCGTTGCGTTCGGCATTAATTCGACGCTCCACCTTGGTGAAGTTATCGAGTGAGTGAGCACCAGTGATTCCTCCAAGAGGACCATCGGAAGCCAAACCACGAGCTTGTAAGGCTTTGTCGGCTGCAATTTGAACTTGTTTATCGATGCCTTCGGAAGATTTCGTCGAAGGTGCGTTGTTATGATTGGCCATCATCGGACCACCACCGCCTCCGCCGCCGCGACCACCACCACTTCCGCCACCGCCGGCACCCGCGCCAAAATTAATACGTGGGCTGTTGTCTTTACCGATATCATCGCGAGCTCTGGAAGAGGAGGGAGAAATTCCGCCCGCACCGCCGAGGCCACCGCCCCCAGGACCACCACCGCCAAAGCCTTTTGAATACTCCAGGCCTTTTGCAGTTCCCGCTGCGGGATCATTCGCTGCCATCGCAAGATCGCCCTCTCCCGCCGCGCCTTCGCCATCACGATATCCGCCTGTCGTAAAATCGCTTGTCGTATTGTTGGCCGTCTGCGTACACGCCGGAGTTCCAGCTCCGGTTCCGCGACAACTTGTATCTTGAGCGGCAGTTTGTGGATTCTGTCCTTTGTCCTGTCCCATCAGTGCGGCTAAAAGTTGCATCAATGCCGCAAGCATTTTGCTCATGTCCATCTCGTTCTTTTTTGCAGCCTGCAAATTTCTCTGAGGTTCGCCTTGAGTGCATTCCTTGGCGGCAGCTAGACTTTGCTGCGCGAGTGCAGCCTGCATTTGAGCATTTTCCTGCTGAGCTTGTTGATTGCATTGGGTGCTACAGGTCTCGATGGATTTCTTACATTTGGCGCTATCAATATTTGATTTTGCCATCGCTGCCTGGACGCTCGAGATAGAATCTTGAGTTGTATTCGCTGCCCCTTGCCCGGTTCCACTGATGGCTGCAGAGCCGCCATCTAAAGCGACACGGGCTTGCTCTAACATGGCTGGAGAGCAATCTCTCTTCGCCGTCGCCTTCGCCTGTTGACACTGACCCGATGCATTTGCATGGAGATGTAACGTGAGAGGAATAATAAAAAATAAAAACTTCATACTAATGCCCCATTGCCTTACGTTCAATTTGCACGCGATTGTGAACCATTAAAAAAATATCGGATTGTGAAACACCAATTAATGAATCGCCATGTTGTTTGAAATATCCCGCCCAGGCTGCTGGATCGCGATCGATCGAAGTTCTTTCGGACTTCGCGGTGTTCGCGCCGGGAGCATTCGAAGGATCTCCGCCAACACCGGCCGCACTTCCACCACCACTGCCGCCACCACCTTCAGACGATGCGACATTGATCGGTGCTTTTTTGGCAGCTTCTGCCGCTCTTTTTTCAAATTCACTAGCGAATCGATCGGCATCACTCTGACTCATTCCCATTCCTTTGAGAGCTGCCGGATTTAAACCAAAGGCATTCGCTTGGCTTCCATTGGGACCTGTGATGGTGCCATCGGCGCCCACGGTATAACCTGCACCCGCCAGTTGACCACGAAGTGTATTCAGTTGGCCTTCGGCATTTGAACCTTCGGTCTCATTACCTGATGTGCTTGTCGTTGTTGTGGAACCGGGAGTGCCTGATCCTCCAGTAGACGCGACTCCTAAATTATTCTGAAGATCTTGGGCTTCATCTTTTTTACCTTTGGCAAAGGCAGCTAAAGCAATACCTGCGGCCATCATTACACAAGACATGACTTGTTTGGCCATACAACCGGGCAAACTCATTGCCGCAATCGCAGCACCCATGATCATTTTTGTATTGGCATCATCCTTTGCTTTTTGTGCCTGTTGAAAAGCTCCCGTTCCGTTACCGGTAAGCCCAGAAGTTCCAGCGGTTGATCCGTTAGAGGACTCACCGCGCGAGGAGGACGTTCTTCCTGGAGTTGTCGTTGTTGTGGTAGTGCTTCCGGTATTTACAGCACCGCCCGCACTCACCGCATCTCGATCTCCACGATTCGTCGAGGTCACCGCGCAAGTGATCGCAGTCTCACAGCCATTATTGGCCTGAGCCATCGGCTGCAAAGTTAACTGTAAGCAAACGGCTATGATAATTAGTTTTTTCATAGTCCCCCCGTCTTCTTATTCTATCGGAGTCTAGACTTAAACCCTTAATGATTTGTGAAAAGAATATCAGTTTGAAACACCAGGGTACCCGGTACCTTTTGCGGAGGCGATGTGTAAGAGGGCATTGCAATCCTTCTTACACATCGCATCCGCAAAAGGTACCGGGTACCCTAGGAGATTCCCATTTTGAGACAAAATATTTAGCGGGGAACTATTGCGAGATCATAGAACTAATCCGAGGGCGGATTAAGAATAGGGCCAACTACTCCGGGACCGCCTAAGGCAGCACTTACATTTTGCAGATAATTTTTGGATACGATTTTCACCGAGTATCCACTTCGTCCACCGACAGGACAGCCGCCCGGGGCCGGGAGAGCGGGGCTCTCGTCATCAGTTCTACCGACACATCGGCCAAAGGTGGAAACAGGAAACTCATAGTTGACGGCTTTATTTTGTGTCCAGCCCGTGAGCAATTGACTTGGATCATCTGCCAAATAAAACACACCCGACAAAGGCGCCACAGTTTGCGCCGCTTGGATTTGATTAACTACATTATAGCGCTGCCGATTTTGCGATCCCAAATCCGCGTAAAGCTCATTCCCGCTAATGAATGTTCTAAAGTTAGGTAAGTTGGGATTGACGTAGTTGTCATCATAGCGCGCTTCAATGGAATAATAAGTGAGATCAAATAGATCGGGAGCAATCGCCATCTGTTCCATCCGTCTCATGGATTCGGCGCTAATACTTCCGTTATCTCTCACTAGCGAATCTGCGTCGCTTTCAAAAACAGCAGGATTACCAATATGATTGTAATGAGCTAAAGCCATTCCGGGAACTAACGCCGCCTCATTATTTCCCGCAATAGTTATCCATCGAGAATGCATGATCGCTAACGCGTATTTAGAGTTCATTCCTAGCTGGTCTCCAGGATACTTCGAGTGATTCACGACGTTTCCTGCTGGATCGCCGGCGCCGATGGAACCGGCAATGGATCGTGCCGGAAGTAAAGGATCTGTGCGCTCAGTGCCTTGAGACGTGGCGGCTCCACTCGGCCACGATTTGGAATACCATGGACCGATTCGTCCCCCGAAAGGCTTTGCAAAAGCTTCCGCCTGGAGATTTACAGTTCCACCAAACGGCGCAAAGATTTTTCGAGGTGCACTTGTCACCCTGACGCGCATGTAGGGCATACACCAAGGGTTTTTTTCTATACCCATCGACACTGGCCCACCATTGGAGAATACGCTCGCTAGCTGACCATCCATTCCGCCATAATCGGCAACTAAAGTGCGATTTGCGGTTGAGGGTAAATTACTTCCGTCACCACTACTGCGCGCCTGAGTCGTACATGTATTATTCGCAAAATCCATGTGGACGTAGTAAGCCCGAGGAAAAATTTCGACCTTAGGAAAAACGAATGTGGGATCAGCGCAGGCCGCAGATCCGATTTCGCCATTCAAAGAATTTTGGAGAGTCATCGAATAACTCGTCTTTTGCGCGTAGGTGAGGTTTCTTTGTAACGTTTTTTCAACACCGGTTCTAATCGACTGACCTCGCATATCTACCATCTCATCGCCAGGCTTAACCAACTCTGCGGTCAGTTTATCAATCATGGCTCCTCTCTTATCCGCCTCCAATTGGTAAGCCGCAAGCCAACGTGCGAGCAAGACATAATTTAAAGCGCCAATCTGTCGGCACTTCAATGAAATCTCAGCAGACACCGCCTGCAAGAGACTATTTAAAGAACCGACTAACCCTGCTAATGGTCCTCCACCTGTTCCATTCGCTACTGGTGTGGAGAACTGGAAGAGATCTTTGCAAAGTGAAACCGTATCAGACCCTTCGGTATCTGCATACTCTTTCCATAACGTACTTCCCACACAAACGGCTGGCGGTCGTCGACCATTGGGCGGGTTAAAAAACGGCGTGGTCTCTTCACCTGGATTCGGGGGAAGAAATATAGGATGCTTTGTGAGCATTGTGGAAAAAGGAATACCAATGGCCGCCGATCCCGGAACGCGTAATCGAAACACCAACAATTTATAAGCTTGGCGAATTTGGTAATTAATGTGCGCAATCTGGTTGAGCAGCTCGGCTTGTCTTTGAGCTGCATAGTAAGCCGCGATGTCTGTGCTGTTTTGTAAATTGATTTTATCATGCACGACGAGACCGATGTTGATCACCATCGCAAACAAAACAAAAAGCACCTGAAAAATCAGAACAAGAAAAATAGACATTTGCCCTTTTTCAGAGCGAAAAATTGATCGGCGCTTCATGTAGAATTATTTTAGTACCGAATTTGAGTGTCGTCACTAGGAGACACTCATTAATTGACAGCTATCACCCCGATAAGACACCCTAGGGTATGACTTTGAACCTAAAATTAAAAATCATCACGACTTTCGTCCTACTGACCCTCTCTCACTCCGCATTCGGAGCTCTTTTTGAGGGGTACTACAAAGTGGTAATGGCAGGAACACCGCTCGGCTACGTGATCCAACGGTATGATCTCGATGCCAAAGACAAAACTTTTACTTCTACGTATTTTGTCTACACCAAAAGTAGCGATGGCTCTACGACCACCGAAAGTTTGAATGCAAAAGCCGACGACAAGCTATTGCCGCTTTCCTATCAGTTCACTCGGCTCGAGGGAAAAAATTCAAAGGTCATCGACGCGATTACAAAAAAAGATGGAAAGAAAAATAAATTTGTTATTAAAACCGTGGAAAACGGGAAAGCTTCCTCCAGAGAAGTTCCACTCACGGATAAAACATTTTTAAGTACTTTTCTTTCTCACCTGATGCTTAAAAATCCTAAAGGGATCCAAGTTGGTAATAAATATGCCTTCGAAGCTTTTGCGGAAGAAGATGGGAAACTCCAGGGGGGAGAAGCCTTCGTCAAGGAACAAGTCAAAGAAAAGGGCATGGATACCTTTCGCATCCTCTACAAAGTCAAAGGCGAAGAGTATGTCAACTGGATGAACATTAAAGGGGAATCGATCAAGGCGCACTTTCCCCACATAGATCTTACCTTAGAGTTGGTCGCAGATCCTAAAGAAGCGACTAAAGGATTCCCATCAAACGATACCAGCGTAAAATTACTGTTTGGTGACATCCCTAAGGGAACCGACAATATGTTGAGTAAAAAATAAAGTATGGCTTATTTACTCCGCCGTCTCCTCTCCTTGTTACCTGTCGTTTTTGGAGTGATGGCTTTGACATTTCTTTTAATCCATATGATTCCCGGTGATCCGATCGATATCATGTTGGGAGACTATGCGACTGACGCAGATCGAGCAGCTCTTTCGCGTGAATTGGGTTTAGATAAACCTCTCCTCTCTCAGTTTAAGGACTACGTTCTCAATCTCACTCGCCTCGATCTCGGACGCTCTTTACAAACACAAAGACCGGTTCTTCGCGAAATATTAAACCGACTACCGGCGACCCTCAAATTGGGGGGAGTCGCACTGGTCATCGCGCTCTGTGTGGGATTACCTCTCGGAGTTCTCGCCTCCATCTACAAAAGATCTTGGTTGGATCGCATGACGCTCGGTGGGGGAGTTCTTGCTTTATCGCTCCCGTCGTTTTGGACCGGACCCTTACTCATTTGGTTTTTTTCCCTCGAACTCGGATGGTTTCCTTTGGGTGAAGCCGATGAACCGTTAAGTATTGTTCTTCCCGCGATCACACTCAGTGTGGGGGTCACCGCGTTGATCATTCGAATGACGCGAACATCGATGCTCGAAGTGCTTCGAGAAGATTATATCCGCGTGGCGCGAGCGAAAGGCCTGTCTTTCTTTAAAATTTATTTTGTCCATGCCTTAACGAATGCCATGATTCCCATTTTAACACTGGTGGGAATTATGCTCGGCGCTCTTCTTACAGGCGCCGTAATCATCGAGACCATTTTTGACTGGCCCGGCTTAGGACTCCTTATCTACCAAGGTATTCAAAATCGAGACTACCCGCTGGTGCAAGGCTGCGTTTTATTTGTTTCGATGATTTATCTTTTAGCGAACTTTCTGACGGATCTCGCTTACGCCTACTTCAATCCAAAGATGAGGATGGAATAATGAGAGCCCTCCCCCTTTCCTTAAAAATTGGCGGCACGATTATTCTAGCGATGATACTGATCGCCGTGGTCGCTCCACTGCTATCTCCATTTGAGCCTCAGCAATTGGATCTGCAACGACGACTCGTTCCACCCAACTCCACTCATTTTTTCGGAACCGATCAAAATGGAGTAGATATTTTTAGCGCCATTCTTTACGGCGCAAGAATCAGTTTGCTCATTGCTATCAGTGTGGCCACCTTAACTGTGATCACCGGAATGATCATCGGCTCTGTGGCCGGCTTTATGGGCGGCTGGTGGGATATGTTACTCATGCGTGCGGTGGATCTCATCTTCGGATTCCCAGGTTTCCTATTGGTTCTTTCCATCGTAGCGTTTATGCAAGAGGCCTCGATTAAAAATATGGTCATTGCTCTCAGTTGCACGGGCTGGGCTTCCTACGCACGACTGGTCCGCGGCGAAGTTCTCCATCTGAAAGAGCGCGAACACGTCCTTAGCGCTAAATCCTTAGGGGCTCCCTGGTGGAGACTCTTAGTCATTCATATTTGGCCCAATCTCCTTGGCGCCCTCATGGTCCAAGTCTCGTTCAGCATGGCGGTCACGATTATCACCGAATCGAGCTTAAGTTTTCTGGGCCTGGGTGTTTCGCCGATGACCCCCACTTGGGGATCCCTCCTCAATTCGGGACGGCAATATTTGATAGAAGCCCCCCACCTTAGTTTATTCCCAGGACTATTCATTATGTTACTTGTCTTGGGATTCAATCTATTGGGTGATGGACTTCGCGATATCTTAGATCCCAAATCCGCAAAATAGCAAAACCTCCAGAAAACCTTCGATTCCTTGCAAGCCGATGAGGGTATGATAGGATAATGAGATCTGGAGTTCTTGAGTGATTGAAAAAATAGGCCAACAATTAATCATCGGAATCCAAGGCAAAACGCTTTTGGACGAAGAGAAAGAATTTATTGTTAAGTACAATATTGGTGGGGTCATTTTATTTGATCGCAATCTCGAGTCACCGGCGCAAATTCATGCGCTGGTTTCTGAAATTCAAGCTTTACGCCATAGAACTACCGATAAAACTCCCCTTTTTATTTCGATCGACATGGAAGGTGGACGCGTCCATCGTTTAAAGGCTCCATTTACCAAATGGCCTGCGGTCGCGCGACTCGGAGATAAAGGGTCTTCCACATTAGCCTTCCGCTTCGCCTTGAACATGGGCGAGGAGATGCGAGCTTTTGGAATCAATTTGGATTTTGCACCCAGCGTGGATATTTTTTCAAATCCTAAGAACACCGTGATCGGTGATCGAGCCCTGAGCTCCGACCCCGAAATTGTGACACAGCTGTCTTCAGCACTGGTTCGCGGATATATCAAAGCCGACGTGATCCCCTGCGGAAAACATTTTCCCGGTCATGGAGGAACAGAAATCGACAGTCACTTTGATTTACCCGTTTCACAGGATACTCTTAAATCTTTGGACGACAGTCGCGCTCTCGAGCCTTTTAAAAAGATTTTTAAATCGCGTTGTGAGCTCGTCATGTCGGCGCATATTTCTTTCCCGAAGATTGATGCTCAGTGGCCGGTGACGCTCTCTCCGACATTTTTACAGCAAATTCTTCGGGACGTTCTCCGCTATCGCGGTTTAATTATTACTGATGATCTCGATATGAAGGCTTTAGCCAAACATTTTCCCAAGGACGTGATTCCGGTGCAGGCCCTCATTGCCGGGGCGAATATCTTGCTTTATTGCAACGACTTTAACTCTCCGATGAAAGCCTTAAACGCGATCGCCAAAGCTCTCAAGGATAAGAAAATTCCTAACTCTCTCATCGATCGAAACTATTCTGATATCCTTGCTTTTAAAAAGAAACATCTCGTCGCTCCCTACGATCCATTCCCTTTAGATAAAGCCCTGGAAGTCCTAGATCGAAAAGACCATAAAGATTTTTCACAAGCTCTCGCCTCTGGGGACGTGGAAAAGTACCTTCATAGCGCTAACGAAGAATAAGCTAGCGAAACATTGCAGTTCCCTGGGAGCTAAGCTAAATCCTGGCCATGCTATTCATCGGTTTCCTTTTTGTGGGCTTCTTTGTATCCAGCGAAGACCTTCCCCGGCAAAACATTATAAGCACCGAATGGAACGAAGACTTTTCCGAAAGAGTTTTTTCTTCTCCCGCTCACAAGCTCAAACTCGATAACTTCCAAAGAACCTCGCCCTCATTCGAAAATATTTTTTCTCGTTCTTCATCCATTCAATCTCGCAATTCGGGCTCACCCGGAGTTTCGATTCGTGGTTCCGCGCAGGCCGGCCGCGTTTTATTTTTACTCGATAATATACCGCTCAATCTTTTAGATGGATTTGGAGGATCTCCCCTTTTTGTTCCCACCGAAATTATCAGCGACGTTAAAATGATCGAAGGTCCTTCGTCGACGGCCTATGGCTCCAACGCCATGGGCGGCACTCTGCACTTTATTCCCGAAAAATTAAATTCTCCTCGCCTCAACTTAGGAGTGAGTGACAGCGACGGCTCCATCACCTCTTCTCCGGTCACTACGGCTCATGTCAGCGCCGTGGTGCCCGTCATTAAAAATGATCGGCATTACGTTCAAGTCAGTGGCCGCGGAGATCACGATCGAGGAGATTTTCGCTACGAAAGAACCAATGACGAAAAAAGATCTCGCACGAATAATAGCAGCAAACAGAATCGTTGGACTCTGTACGGACAACATAACTTTGAAGATTATAAAATTTCGGAGTTTTTACTCTACACACATTTAAACAAGGCGACTCCGGGTCCTGAGCCTTCGCCTTTTGTTACCGATGAGTCGTCCGATGCACTTCTCGCCGCCACCCACTTTGATAAAAAGATTTCGCAGTGGGGGCGTTGGAACTCTCGATTGAGTTACGCGAGAATGCAGTCCGAATTTTTGGATTCATCGCGCGCCGATGCGCTCTCGGATAAAATTTGGACGAGTCATAGCTTTTCTGTAGCAATTCTGGATTCACTGATGTCGCAAACTTTTATCGAAGCTTCGCGGAACACCTACAAAGCCTCATTTGCCAACAATCAACTTTACGATCGCAATGAATTCGATCTTGCACAAATTTTTGTATATCGATTAACTTCGGACTTAACAATTGAGCCGAGTTTTCGCCACGCCTTTCGCTACAAACGAGGTACGGCTTACTTCCTCGTAAAGTACGATCTCTCACAGGACTCTCATCTGTGGACCAGTTATGCCGAAGGATATCGTCCTCCGTCATTGATCGATCTGTACGCGAATACTCCGTACTACCAAGGGAACGACGAACTCCGTGCAGAATCCTCTCGCCAATTCGAATTCGGAGGAGCGTGGGAAAACGCACCGATCACCGCAAAGTCGTCTGTCTTTTTTACGAACTATCGCAATCTCATCCAATCCTCTAATGTGAGCCCTGGCGTTTCGACGAAAGTCAATTCGGGTGAAGCGAGAGCCTCGGGGATTCATTCCGTGCTTAAAAGCGAATGGCAAAGATGGGCTTGGACTTTTGATCACTCGTTACTTCTTACTCGCGAGGTCGGCCGAGGTCGCGAAATTTTGTTTTCGCCTCAGCACCAATTCTTTACGATGCTGAGCTATCGGCAAAATTCTTGGCAGATGCACTTGCAACACACGTATTGGTCTGAATTTGAAGACAACGATTTCTTTTCTGGAACGAGAATCAATTTAAGCGCCTGGAATGGAACTGATATTCTCTGGGAATACAATTGGAGCGCGAAAATGTCGACGCTTTTAGGAATCTACAATATTTTGGATCACCGAAGAGAATTGAACTTTGGATATCCGGAGCCACAAAGAAGAGTGGCTCTGAATCTAACGATCGATTTCTAAAAAATTATTTTTCGTCACCAAAAAGTTGAGCGCGAGAAGGAGTCGTTCCTTTGTTACGAAGAGCTGCTTTTCTTTTTGCTCCGCGAGCTGCTGTTTTTCTTTTGCGACGTAAGCTGGTGCGTTTTGTAGCTGAAGCCATTGAGAATCTCCTTCAATTAAGTATGCAGTGAGTTATCAAAGGTCGAGCCATATGTCAATGGAGTGAGCATCCCCAATATCTTGCCGAAATTCATGTTGATAGGAGTAGGCCGCCCTCAAACGGGGCCCTTCCCAGCCTAGGCCCACCGTATAACGGTTCTCGCGGCGATAATCATCCAGACTGAAGCCGGCGCGCAGCCTAAAACTTCCTCGGGACATGGTCTCTGCCCCAAAATGGTAGGACATGCGATCTTCGGGATTGGCTTCGTAGTAGTAATAGGCGTCGCCGCGAAGCTTGATATATTGCGTAGAAAACTCTCCCCCCACTCCAGTGGCGGGCATGATCTTAGACTCTAAGAAGACAGCTTCGTCTTTGGACCCGAACACCGCCTTCGAGAGAACTCCAAAGGAAAACGCGTCGGAAACGGCCCAAAGGAAACTCACATCCGCATTTTGCTGACTGTAGTCCTGACCTACTCCCAAATCCGTTTTGGTTTTATAAAGTGCCACTCCCCCCGCAAATCTTTCGGAGAGCGGAAGGGCTAATCCTAAGCGAAAAGCGTGCTCTTTAACGTCAACTCCATCATATTTTTTGTACTTATAGTTAAAAGATCCGGGCATGATCCCGCCCGGCATCGAATCCGCGAGTGTCACTCCGTACTGATCCAGCTCTGAAGAGCGGAGTTCACCGCGATAGTAACCCGCACCAAAATAGTATTGCTGAAAGGTCGCTAGCGCTGCCGAGTTTAAAGCCGCCGCATCCACGGGGTTTCGCCCTGCGATTCCGGATCCCCCCATCGCATCAACGGTGGGACCCACCTGAGCCGAGGACACTGAGATCAAACTTATCGAAAACAAAAAGGATAATAAGTATTTCAACATGGAATGATGTTAGAAGATCCGTACCCAACTGACAAGAAGGTTCCAGGTACCTCAATGACAAAAGAACCAACTGCTGCACAGTTGGTTCTTTTGTCATTGAGGTACCTGGAACCTTTGGAACTATTCGGTTTTGTAGCAGATGCTTGCAAAATGGGGACAAACTTTAAGACGACTGACGGGACCCACCGTGCCTGGCGGTGAACCATCTGGAGGCGGTTCACGTATAAATGTACCGTCGGGATTCGTACGATTGGATTGGACGTCGGGGCTACACTCTTTGTTAAAATCATATTCAATATTATTCGTGAGCTTAGTCACCGCGGTGTCAATTCCATAGCAGCTACCATTGGTGTAACGCTTAGGAACAATACATCTCTTTTGTAAGTTAATATACCAGTCAGAAACGGGTAAGGAGCGACGAGCAATCTCGAGAAGAGCCGGCGGATTCGCTACCGTATCCGAGTCGTCGGCCAGTGTGCAAATGTTGGAATCGATGATCCCAATGTCCTCCGGAAAAACAATCATCAACTGCATCGTCTGCGGACAGGTCCATGCCGACTGCGCCGTTGCTGGACTGGCTAAATCAAATTCTTGAACTGTCGACAAAATTCTTTTCGGAACTTTTAAATGCGGTACGCCGGAAAACGAATGCAAAAGAGGATTCGGTTGCTTAAAAGTGACTCTTAAAGCGGTCCCAAAACCCACATTCGAGGGAATGACTGAGGGCTCATCTTCGTCGTCATTTTCATCTTTAGTGTAATTGTAGGGCGTTCGTAACGTCTCCGGCTTTGCAGGATCGACAAAGCCCGCGACCAAAACGCCCCCGCCGGTTGTGAGAAAGTTTCTCGTATCTTGAGCCAGCTTCTCACCGTCGTTAAATTCCAAAGTGCCCTCGAAGTATGCATCGATATTAATTCCACCCGCCGCCCAGTAATTCAACCAGCCGGGTTGAGGAAGTGTTAAAAGTGAGGCTAACATCTCCGAGCTGCTGATCACACCGAAAGTATAATCATAATCTTCACCTTCGAGACCATCTCGGCTGTTATTAGTAATAAACATTCTCTGTAGCGAGCCTTGCTTGCGCAGAGAGAATTGAATACGAGTGTTTTGGCTCGCGAGATCGTCCTGCAACTCCATCATCTTAATTTCGTTTTTTTCGCGTCGGAGATCGTAATTAAATTTATCGGTGATGCGAAGTCCAGAGGTATCACCATAGGCACCTGCTCTAAATGTAAAGAACACTCCGGGATCGTTCGGAATTCCGTTCTGCTCAGCGCAGGACATGTAAGCGACTTGATCTAATTTGAGTTGATACGGGAAATCGTATTGATTGGATTTGTTATACAAACTCCCGGTTTGTTCATTCCCGCAGTTTTGATATAAAAGAAGCGGCGATAATGTCAGAAAGCTCAAAAGAGCCATCGAAATTCGCTTTTTCATGAATCCCCCAGAACGTGCCATAACAATAAAATCATAGCATACTCGGGATTTTGGGATTGATAATAATGAGTTTTTGTTCCAGATTGAGACGATGCGCCCTATACGAAAAGCCATAATCCCCACCGCTGGTCTAGGTACAAGATTTTTACCAATTACAAACTCGGTACCTAAGGAAATGCTCCCGATCGTCGACGAACCTTTGCTTTTACATGTGGTTCGCGAAGTAGCGATGGCTGGAATCGAAGACGTCATTCTCATTGCCGGTCGAAGAAAAACGGCCATTGAAGATTTCTTCGATCGTCATGTTGAACTCGAAGAAACATTAGCTCGAACCGGCAAGTTGGATCTGCTCAAGCAACTGAGCGACATCCGAAACATGGTCAACATCATCAGCATTCGTCAGAAAGAAGCGTTAGGGCTAGGACATGCGGTTTATGTGGGTCGACATATCGTCGGTGATGATCCCTTCGCCGTTCTTCTTGGTGATGAACTTATGATTCCATCAACTCCGACAACTCCATCCGTCACTAAACAGTTGGCCACCACTTACCAAGAAACAGGTTTATCAACCGTGGCGATTATGGAAGTGCCGGCTGAGGACGTGTCGAAATACGGCATGATCGCAGGGACTAGGGAAAATGATTACATTCGCGTGTCTGATGTGGTTGAAAAACCCTCGCTGGAAGCCGCGCCCAGTCGCTGGGCTTTACCGGGTCGCTATGTTTTTGACGCGAAAATCTTTAGCTATTTAGAAAACCTTCCGGCTGGAAAAAATGGTGAGATCCAATTGACTGACGCTATGGTCAAGCTCGCAAAGAACGAGGGCCTTCTGGCCCGATTCTTTGATGGGATACGCTATGACGCCGGCGATAAATTAGGTTATGTTATCGCCAATATTGAAATGGGTATGAAACACCCACAGATTGGTGAAGCCCTTAAAAAATATCTTCGCCAGCTCAAACTGTAAGGGACTGTCGTGAAAATTTTAGCAAAATATTTTATAAGCACTCTGGTTTTGCTGACCACAGTCAGCGCTTTGGCCTACACTCCAAAATTGATCACGATCCTTAATAAAATGGCCGTGAACAATGGCACCACTCAAGGGCTGATCATCAAACGTAAACTGGAGCTCAAAGATGAGAACATCTCTTGGCAGGAAGTGTGGACCGTGGCCCACGCAGATTTGATGAAGCTCGAGGTGAGCGGAACCAATCCCGATCAATCCACTTGGAACGTCGAAATTCTCTATAAAGACGGTAAACGCACGACCACTACTCTCGAGGGTACACCTAAAAGCTACCCGCTCAGCTCTGAATTTTTTGAACCTCTCTTCCATTTTAGAAGCAGCCGCGCTCTTGCAAGTAAACTCATCACTATGCAAGTTTTGCCCACTTGGGCCAGCGCTCAACTCTCCGAGCGCGATTCGTCTTCCGCTAAACAGCAGGACTTTATAACCTTGGATCGCCTCAAGGGAGCTATTGTTTATGCGATGGGCGCCAACAATTCTAACAATACTCAGCAGCCCCCGCGCTTATGGGTAGAGCAGGATAGCTTTTTGGTTCGAAAACTTCGCATGGGTTCACAAATCGAAATCGAATTTGAAAACTACAAAAATTATGATTCCGACAAAATAAAACAACCCGCCCTCCAAACTGTGTTTTGGAAGAATGCAACGATACTCATCGAGACCACATCGGTCGACGTCGTTCCCAGCGGGAAAATTGCCAGTGCCTTTAAAATACAAAAGCTGACGCCACGTTTGCCCGCCAATGAAAATATTAAAGAATTCTATTCACGTTTTCGCTAGGTTGTATTTTGCAGTACTGGAAAATTGCTGTTGAAGCGCACATTCATCGCCCGCTCACCTATTCGTCGCTATTGGCGAATCTTCAGCCCGGTATTTCTGTGTCTGTACCTTTGGGGAAGCGAACAGTCGCCGGCGTTATTCTCGAGACGGATCCTGCGCCCTCCAATGATTATCCCATAAAAGAGATCGTCGAAGTCAGTTCCGAACGACCTGCACTGTCCAGCGAACAGGTCAGTTGGGCCAAGTGGTTGTCCAATTATTACCATCATCCTATCGGCGAAGTGATAAATCTCTTTTTCCCGCCGCTTTCAAAAAAGGGGCGCTCCGCACCTCGGAGTCTCTTTTCAACTCCCGATGAATTGCAATCGGTCATTCTGAGTGAGGAACAAAAGGCTGTTTACGATTCTCTCAAAACAGAAGAAAGTTTTTCAACTCATCTTCTCTGGGGAGTCACAGGGTCTGGAAAAACCGAGATCTATATTGATCTGATTCGCGAGCGTCTTAAAAAAGACGAAGCCACTATCGTACTTCTGCCAGAGATCGCGCTCACACCTCAACTCGTCGCTCGATTTCGCGAAAAGCTCGGAGATACGGTGGCGGTGATTCATTCGGAATTGACCGATCGCGAACGCACCGATCAATGGTGGTCCATGGTCGATGGACAGCGTAAGGTGGTGATCGGTGCACGCTCTGCTCTTTTTTGTCCCGTGCCGAAGTTGGGACTCATTGTGGTGGATGAGGAGCACGAGTCGAGCTTTAAGCAAGACGAGAAGTTAAAATACCATGCCCGCGACGCCGCGATCATGCGCGCGCAGTTTGAAAACTGCCCTATTCTTCTAGGGACAGCGACACCCAGTTTAGAATCTTGGAAAAATGTAGTGGATGGAAAATTTAAACTGCACAAACTTCTTCGTCGTGCAAAATCCGAGGAACTTCCCGAGATCGAGGTGGTTGATCTCACAAAAAAGCCCGAATTCCCCAATCCAATACTCCCTTTTTGGCTTTCCGAAGAATTATTCAATGCGCTCACCGAAAACTATCAGCGCGGCAATCAGTCGGCGTTATTTTTAAATCGTCGCGGCATTGCCCAGACTGTTCTTTGCTCCAGCTGCGGATTTATTTATAAATGCCCCAACTGCGAAATCTCTCTCACGCTCCATGGAAAATCTCATTTAGTTTGCCACTACTGTGATTATTCGCAAACGATGTCGACGACATGCCCGGACTGTAAAGACGATAAAATCAAGCCGCTCGGGATGGGAACCGAACAAGTTGAGGAAGATCTTAAAAAACTTTTCCCTTCGGCGCGGGTGCTGCGGGTGGATCGCGATGAGATTGATTCACGCGCCAAACTCGATGAGTTCGTTGAAAAAATGCAAAACCTCGAAGTGGATTTTTTAGTAGGAACTCAGATGATCGCGAAGGGGCTCGATTTTCAGAAACTAACACTCGTCGGAATTGTTCTCGCAGACATTGGCTTTAATATTCCTGACTTTCGCGCCGGAGAAAAGAGCTTTCAACTCCTCACACAGGTGAGCGGTCGCTCCGGGCGACATGAACCCGGCCGAGTCCTCATCCAGACCTATCGGCCGGACCATCCCAGCCTCGTGCACGCCATGAAGTACCAGACCGAAGATTTTCTAAATCAAGAGTTAGTGCAGCGTCAGGAACTGTCTTATCCTCCCTATACGCGAATGGCCTGCTTGCGTTTGTCGGGCCTAGACCAGAAGAAAGTGCTCAACGCCAGTCGTGAGATCGCTAAAATTTTGCGCGAGATTCAGCAACAACAACCACAGTACCAACTGCACATTTTAGGACCAGCCCCCGCCCCTTTGCTAAAAATTCGAAATAAATTTCGATACCAGATTCTACTGAAGTCCGAGTCCTTTAAAGATCTCCACGCTTTTACTCAATACGTAATGAATCTGGAGAAAAAATACTCCGGAGTCAAAATCCTCATCGACGTCGACCCCCACAACCTCCTGTAGGTACCCGGTACCTTTTGCGGAAGCGACGTGTAAAAATCCAGACCTGTTTTTTATACATCGCATCCGCAAAAGGTACCTGGTACCCTTGAGAGATGCCGTCGTATCAACAGACCGTCGAACACTGCCCGCAATGTGGAAACAGCACCTCGCTGCTCCATCCGATCGATAGCGGTATGAAATTACGTCTCGCGAAGGAAAATATCGACGTGCAGTTTGATTCCATCTGCACCAGTTGCTTCAAATCACTTTCGAAAACCGTGTCCAACGCGTCCTACTTGCAGGCCGAAAAACAAATTCAAGAAAACTTTAAGAAAAATCTTTGGAAAGCTCGCTTATCTCTTTTTCGACAGGCCCGAAACTCAATGTCGCTGCACCAGCACGCGGATGCCGCGGCCAACTACGAAAAATATTTAAAAACATTGGAATACGTGTACGAGAAAAAACGAGCCGAACTCTCTCCGGGAATGTTCAAAGACAAACCTCGCGAAGTCACACTTGTCGCTAGTGCACTCTGGGCCCTCGTCGAAATCTACGATCTTCATCCTAACTACTACGGACGTCAGGAGGAAGCCGCTCATAAACTTGGCGAGTTCATCAGCTACACCAACCTTTTCACATCCGTCGTGAAGATGGCCCATTTCAAAAGTAAACATGCTAAAAATCCAAGGGCCTTTAAGATATTTCTCAAATCAGCCAATGTGGATAGCTCCCAATGTTTTATTGCCTCAGCCGCCTATCCCGATCGCAATGATCCGACGGTCAAAGTACTCCGACAGTTCCGCGCACAAGTGTTAAAAAAATCGGTCCCGGGTCGAATTTTTATTGCCACTTATTACCGCTACTCTCCGGCCTTGGCCTTTCGACTCAAATATTCGCCCATGGCCAAATTCGTACTCAGAGCTGTTTTGCCGCCAATCGCTGCGTGTCTAAAACGACTTTTCAATTTGCAAGATCGCTAAAGAATTTTACAGTACAGGCATGAAGAAATCCTACGATGCATTGATTATCGGCACTTCGCCCGCCGCGCTTTTGACCGCTTTTGACCTTCAACAGCAAGGGAAATCCTGCGCCGTCGTGGACGCCAATGACTTTCTGGGAGGTGTGTTCCGTCCTTTAATTTTTGGCGAACACACTCTGTCCTCGCATCTTGAATTCATCGCCGGTGAGACCCAAGATTTTATGGGCCTACTCACCGCACTTGTCCCCGAAGCTCAACTGAAAACCGAAGACATCGGTCCCATTACTTTTCAAAACGGACAAGTTCAGCCTTTCCTTGGATTTGGCGAAACATCTTTTGATGCTATTGACGAAGGGGTGCACTTAACGAGCCCTACACGTGACGTGCTCAACATCACCACCGCTGATATTATCTCGGCCTTCCAACAACGTTTTCTCGGAGACATCCTTCTCAAATCTCAAGTGACACGTATCGATTTTGTCGACGGCGTTGTTAAAGTTCAGCTCAATATTGCGGACACCATCACTTGCCAGAATCTCTATTTCTTCGAAAATCCACTATGGCTCTCCGAACTCCTCCAAAAAGGCCAACACTCCACTCCAAAGTCGGCCATCCAAAAGTTAGGAAAAACCAATCTCTGGACCGCAGTCACTCTAACCTATATTCATAAACATCCCCTCACAGAAACTCATGCCATGCATGTGCTGAGCGGAGCCAAAGAGCAGATGTGCTTCGGTCGTTTTTCAGTAGAAAAAGGCCAGCCCATGTCGCACTGGCTGAGCTTTGCCAACGGAGAAATCGGCGCTGAGAGCGAAGCCCTCGGAGGGATTTTGCGGGAAATGAAACACCAGATAAAGCGCATGTATCCCAACTTCAAAGAGAGTGTCGAGAAGGAGTTCATTTCCGTCTCGGCAAATGCTTATGGAAAGATCCAAAGCGGAATTCTCGATGAACGCCACCAACTTCCCAAAACCCCTCAACTCCTTTTGGGAGGCCGTTTCTATAGCCAAAGCCACGGATTATCTGGGGATTTTTCAACGATGAACTTTAATCCTCCCCCCAACGTTGTTGAGCTTACGGAGATGCCAGCAACGATTTAGTTGCGAAGCGTTAAGGTCTTTAATTATCTACATTTAAATTCATTTGCTCAGGTGCTTTTAGGTGTGTTACCACCGTTTCTGCTCATAAATTGATTAATTTTTTATGAGTAAAACTATAACTCACTTCTCGGGCTCCACTGGTCCGCAAATTTTGCGGCATCCGAGAAGGCGGTTTAACCAGAAGGAGAACATTATGAGTCTTACCATGAAGTCCATGCTGGATGCGGGAGTGCATTTCGGCCATCAAAAAGAACGTTGGAATCCACAAATGAAGCCTTACGTGTACACATCACGCGGCGGGATCCACATTATCGATCTACAAAAAACTTTAATTAAAGCGAAAGAAGCTTGTGCTTACGTTGAGAAAATGGCGGCAGAAGGTCATCGCATGATTTTTGTAGCTACAAAAAAACAAGCGGAAGAAACTGTTCAGGCGGCAGCCACTCGTTGTGGACAATACTACGTCACAAAACGTTGGCTCGGTGGAACACTCACCAACTTCATCACCATCAAAGCGAGCATTGATCGTCTCAAAAAGATCGATCAGATGCGTGAAAAAGGTGAACTTGAACTCTTCTCTAAAAAAGAGCGTTCAAGCATGGAAAAAGAATACGCTCGTCTCAATGAATACATGCAAGGTATCCGCGAGATGAAAGAAGCTCCGGCAATGCTTTTCGTTGTCGATATCAACAAAGAACACATCGCGGTTCTCGAAGCTCGTAAGTTAGGTCTAAAAGTGATTGGTATGTGTGATACCAACTCTAACCCTAACCTTATCGACTACCCAATTCCTGCAAACGACGATGCGATTCGCTCGATCAAGCTTTTCAGTGAAATGGTCGCCGATGCTTATCTCGAAGGCGCGAAGAAGTACGAGCAGAAAATCCGCACTCAAACGGATAAGAGATCTGACGTCGAAAAAGAACAAAAAGAAATGAAAGACGCAGGCAAAGGCCGCGCACCTAAAAAAGGTGCTGCCGCTCCGGCGGCTCCAGCTCCTGAAAAAGCTGCTGGTCCTAACGTCGTTAAAGCCAGCAAAGGTCGTAAACTTGTTGCTGCCGGCTTAGCAGAAGAAGTGGAAATCATGGCAGAAGTTGAGCAAGAAGCTTCTCAGCCTAAAGACGACGAAACAGCAGAATAATTACTAAGGAGACTGGAACATGACTGTGACTGCACAAATGGTACGAGAACTCCGCGACAGAACTAGCGCTGGAATGCTCGACTGCAAGAAAGCTTTAGAAGAAAATGGTGGCGACTTTGATAAATCCATCGATTGGCTTCGCCAAAAAGGGTTGAGCAAAGCTGCGAAAAAAGCCGGCCGCGTCGCTGCGGAAGGCCTTGTGACTGCTTACATCCATGGAGAAGGCCGTATCGGTGTTCTCCTCGAAGTGAATTCAGAAACAGACTTCGTTTCTAAGAACGAAGACTTTAAAAAACTCACTCGCGATTTAGCGATGCACATTGCCGCTGCAAACCCACTTTCGGTTTCGGAAGCGGACATCGGCGCCGACATCGTTGAAAAAGAGCGTGCGGTTCTCCGCGCAACCAATTTAGAGGCTGGCAAAAAACCAGAAATGGTTGATAAAATCGTGGATGGTCAGATCAAGAAGTGGCTCTCTGAGAGCTGCCTCCTCAGTCAGAAATTCATTATGAATCCTGACATTACTGTAAATGATCACCTCCAAGGTATTATAGCGACCATCGGAGAAAACATCGTTGTCCGCCGCTTTGTTCGTTACGAACTTGGCGAAGGTATCGAGAAGAAGTCCGAAAACTTTGCGGACGAAGTTGCAGCTCAATTGAAACAATAAGGAGATTGAGCTTTGAGTTCACTCAAGTACAAACGCGTTTTACTTAAACTCAGTGGCGAAGCTCTTGCGGGACAGCAGGGCTTCGGTATCCACTTACCGACCATTCAACAAATTGCAAAAGACGTCGCTGACGCTCACAATGCGGGTGCCGAACTCGGCCTCGTGATTGGCGGCGGCAATATCTTCCGCGGTGTTGCTGCATCGGCCAGTGGTATGGACCGAACAAGCTCCGATTACATGGGCATGCTCGCGACCTGCATCAACGCGCTGGCGCTTCAGGATGCTTTGGAAAAGTTGGGGATTCAAACGCGCGTTCAATCCGCAATTAAGATGGAACAGATTTCTGAGCCCTACATTCGCCGAAAAGCCGTGCGCCATTTGGAAAAACGTCGCGTGGTTATTTTTGCGGCCGGTACGGGAAATCCGTTCTTTACGACAGACACTGCGGCCGCACTTCGCGGTATGGAGATTAATGCGGAGGTTCTGATCAAAGCCACAAATGTGGATGGGACCTACGATAAAGATCCTAATAAGCATCCCGACGCTGTTAAGTACGGAACACTCACTCATCGTGATGCTCTCAACGAGGGACTTAAGGTGATGGATTCCACCGCGATTAGCTTGTGTATGGACAATAAACTTCCCATCATTACGTTTAAACTGATGGAACAAGGAAATATTTTAAAGGTGCTTCAAGGCCAAAAGGTCGGAACACTTATCACCTAATAGAATTGTGAAGGGGTCACAGCATGTTTGATATTAAAAATTTAAAAACCCAAGCCGAAAACAAAATGAAGAACGCTCTGACAGGGCTTTCTAATGAATTTAAAAAAATTCGCACAGGTCGCGCTCAGATTTCGATGCTCGACTCGGTTCGTGTTGATTACTACGGCAATCTCTCTCCTCTCAACCAAGTGGCTTCGATCACTTGCCCCGATGCTCGTAGCTTTTTAATCACTCCGTGGGAAGCCTCTGTACTAAAGGCTATCGAAAACGGGATCGTTAAGAGCGATATTGGTATGGCTCCCATTAACGATGGTAAGGGAATTCGTTTACGTCTTCCTGACCTTACTGAAGATCGCCGAAAAGCTTTGGTTAAAGATGCTAAAAAAGTGGTTGAAGACGCTAAAGTCGCAGTGCGCTTAGCTCGTCGAGATGCGAACGAAGAACTCAAAGTGGCTCTTAAAGATAAACTCATCAGCGAAGACCAAAACAAACAGTACCTCGACGAAATCCAAAAAGTCACAGATAAGTACACTGCCGACATCGATAAGGCAGCCGCTGAAAAAGAAAAAGAGATCATGACGGTATGAGCGATACTTTGTCTGCGAATACACCTCAGCATATTGCTATCATTATGGATGGCAACGGTCGGTGGGCACAAAACCGTGGCCACAACCGTTTTTTTGGACATATTCGCGGCACCAAAGTGGCTAAAAAAATCATTGAAGAATGTGCACGTCTAAAAATTTCACACCTGACTCTTTACGCTTTTAGCACCGAAAACTGGCATCGCCCCGAAGCTGAAGTGTCTTTCCTAATGACGTTGCTTTCGAAATATCTCAACAAAGAACGTCAAAACCTCATCGACTATAATGTTCAGTTTAATTGTATAGGTCAGCTCGATCGCCTTCCGGCGATCGCTCGACAGGAGATCATGAAGACGATCGCCGCTACTCAGAACAATACTGGACTGAAACTCTCCTTTGCATTGAGTTACGGTGGACGTCAGGAAATCGTCAATGCCGCAAAAGCTTTTGCGCGAGACGTGATCGAAAATCAAACTCAGGTGGATTCTTTGACCATCGACTCGTTCAATAAATATTTAAATACGTATCCTAATCCTGACCCAGATATGATCATTCGCACCAGCGGTGAATCTCGCCTATCTAACTTCCTACCCTGGCAGTCGGTGTATAGCGAAATTTATATCACTCCGACGCTTTGGCCCGATTTTACCATCAACGATCTCTACGCTGCCATTCGACATTACAGCACTCGCGAACGTCGTTTCGGCTTAGTCAAAGCGGCGGCTCCCGTCGTCGCGGCAAAAACCCTTTAGTATGCTCAATCGCTGGATCTCCGCCTTATGTGGACTCGCACTTTTGTTTAGCGTGCTCTACTTTTTTGGTCCTGTGGGTTTAGTGATTATCTCAAGCCTTATCGTTCTTGTTGCCGCCATTGAATACGCTGGGCTTTTTGACGCCACAAATGTTTGGCTCTGGATATTTCTTGGCTTCAACTCTTTTGTTTATACCACACAATTATTATTTCCCGCGTGGGCGCTGGCGGTTTTAGTTTTTTCTTTTGTTAATCTGGCAGCGTTTGGAATTTTACTTTTTAAAGATTTAACTCCTGAGCAAATTCTCGCAAAAATTCAATGGACTCTATGGGGCGTGGTCTACACAGGATTGTTCCCCGCTTTTGGCGTTGGGTTACTTCTCACACGAGGAGCTCATCCTCTCTTGTTTCTTCTCGTCACTGTGTTTGTCGGAGACACCGTCGCACTTTTCGCAGGAAAATATTTTGGAAACACCAAACTGTTCCCTAATATTTCGCCGAAGAAAACCATCGCCGGGGGCGTCGGCGGCCTCCTGGGTTCGGCTCTCTCTGGCGCAACTTACATTTATTGCGTCAAGCCCGATGCCAGTCTCCTCCTCGCTTTACTCCTCTCCCTTGGGCTGGGTTTCTTTGCACAATTCGGTGATTTTTTCGAATCCCTCATTAAACGTGTGTCGGGAAAAAAAGATACGAGCCAGCTTATGCCGGGCCACGGCGGGTTTTTGGACCGACTCGATGGCGTCTACTTCGCCTCAGCACTGCTTTATTTCTTTTTCACCGTTGCTGGTTCCCACTCACTTTTCTAGCCCCATCCGTCTCGTTAAAGGCCTCGACAATGACTTGCGATCGCACGTAAAATAGAGGTCTATGACACAACTCCTTTATTATCCGCAAATGATTATCTCTTTTATCGTTCCGATGATTGTACTTTTGGGCGTGTTGATTTTTATCCACGAACTCGGACATTTTCTCGTGGCGAAATATTTTAATGTGAAGGTAGAGACCTTTAGCCTCGGATTCGGTCCTAAAATTTGGAAATATGTTCGTGGAGAAACCACATATTGTATCTCGGCGATCCCTTTTGGTGGATACGTCAAAATGTTTGGGGACGAACTCGGGAAAGAAGTCGCCCCGGAAATGCAAAAGCGCTCCTTTCTCCACAAACCCATCTATCAGAAAATTCTGATCGCTCTTGCTGGTCCCATCATGAATTTGGGACTCGCCTTTTTACTCTTCGTCATCATTGGTCTCACCGGCGAGCGAGTTATAGCTCCCCAGCTGGGGGATATCTCCGAAAACACCGCCGCTCACTCTGCAGGTTTTCGTTCTGGAGATAAAATTTTAACCATCAACGACCAACCGATTGGTCGCTGGGAAGATGTCGACAATTTCATCGAAGGCAGTAATGCAAAGCCACTAACGTTTAAAGTCCAAAGAGAAAACTCCGACGAGCCGGTCACCGTTACGGCTACACCTACTGCTACCGAGAGCAAAAACCCATTTAGATTAGGTGACACAGTGGGCGACATTGAAGGGTTTGAGTTCATCTCTAATTCTTCTTTGATCGCAGTTTCGGACCCGGCTTCAATCTTCGGTCAATTGGGATTTCAAACTGGCGATCGTATAGTTACAATAAACAATTTCGAAGTGAATACGTTCAGAAACGTCGAAGACGTTCTGCTCAATGAGAGTTCGGATAAAGAAATAGTATTTAAAATTGAACGCTACGGAACCAAACCGGACACAAAGCCTGAACCCGTCACAATCACTTGGGACTTGGCCAAAATTCCGTTTCCAGATTCTCCGAAGAAGCTCGGCTTCTTGCCTCCAGAAACTTTTATCGGAAATGTCTCCGAGGATTCTCCCGCAAAAACTATTGGCATCCAAGTTAATGATCGGATCGTGAGAATTAACGGCACTCCAATTCAGTACTTCAACGACATCGTCAAAGTGGTGAGTTCCTACAAGGAGACGGATCCAGAACTCAGTGTCGAAATCGTTCGTAATGGTGAAACAAAGTCTTTTTCTCTTCGCCCTAAGATGACGGAAATCAAATCCGACATCGGTTTACCAGAAAAACGTTTTGCCATGGGAATTGTTCCTCTAAAATCACCTTACGTTGAATATGCGACATGGCACGCAGACTCGTTGGGTGGCGCTTTGGGTTGGGGAGCTAAAAAAACGTGGCAGTGGACTCATGCGACGATCATGAGTTTTGTTTTGTTAGCTCAAAATAAAGTTTCACCAAAAAATTTAGGTGGCTTTATTTCAATCGGTCAAATGGCCCAGAAGAGTTGGGAAATGGGACTCGATGCGTTTTTAAGAATTATGGCGATCATTTCTCTCAACTTATTTATTCTTAATTTGCTTCCGATTCCTGTTCTAGATGGGGGACACATCCTGGTCTTCTCGATCGAAGCCATCAAAGGGGCTCCGTTAAGTTTAAAGAAGCTCGAGGTCGCCCAGCAAATTGGAGCACTGTTGCTGCTGTCCCTTTTGGCGTTCTCGTTATTTAACGATGTGTCTCGATTATTCGGAGCCTCGTAAGTGCTTTCGCTGGCTATCAACACTAGCAGTACCAAAGGCTCGTTGGCTCTTTTCGAAAACAAAAAACTTTTGCGCGGGACGGAGTGGGAAAAAGATCAGGAGAAAAATCTTTCCCACAGTGAACTAGCAACACCCGCCTTAGAAGCATTTTTTTTTAATCATCATTCTCTTAACGACCTCGACCTCCTCATTTGCGGGAAAGGTCCAGGGAGTTTTACGGGTATCCGTGTCGGTCTGAGCGTTATCAAAAGTCTCGCATATATCAGGAACTTACCTATCATTGCGCCGGATGACTGTTTTAATATCGCGATCAATAGCCTGGATCATGACAACTCACTCCCCATCGCCGTAATCATCGATGCGCAAAAAAACTCCGTCTTCTGTGCCACCTACGAATGGAAACAGAATCGCTTAGTCCTCACTCAAGAACCCACACTGGTCTCTCTCTCAGATCTAGAAAAACACCTGACCGCCCCACAGTACCTTTGTCTAGGTGATGGTTATCTTCACTACGCTCCTTACTTTTCCGAAGAAACAAAATCGAAGCTGAGTAGAAATCAGGAGATCGCCGACCACCCCTCCGCAAAAAACATGAGCGAATATCTCCTCAACAACCTCGATCAATTTCCAACACAAACCTGGAAAGACCTTCTCCCTCTCTATCTCAGAGCTTCCGCCGCCGAAGAAGTCCTCATTGCAAAACAAGCGGCCCCCAAACCCAAATAACTCCAAAGATCCTTCACTCTCACTCCGAATAGTTATCAAGTTTCTCAACACATCGATCTTACAGAATCATCTGAGTCAGCAGAGCTGACGCGATCTCATCTCTGCTGCTCCGCATCTATCTCCAAGGTTCCTGCCCTGTACTTTTTGCCCTATGATTAAAGAGTGGGTACAACAACAAGCGAACCAATCATCAACTTCTACGAAATTCTCGAAGTGAGCCCGAAGGCTTCACAACACGAGATTTATCAGTCTTATCAGAAGGTTAAAAAGACCTATTCGCTCAAAAACCCGGAGATCTTCGCCAATTTTACTCTCGAGGAAGTTCAGCAACTCACCTTTATGATCGAAGAAGCTTACGCGACGATCGGCAACCAAGTGATGCGTGAAATCTACGATGCAAAATTCCAGGAGGCCTTCCCGCCACCCGAACCTATCGAAATCGAAGACCCCGCTCCGGAACTTAAAACCGAAGCCGAAAGTGCAAAAGAGGCGCTGGTGGAAGCCGTCTTAGAAAAAACTGAAGAGATCGATCGCGAGGGGAAAGGATCTACTCCCCTCAGCACTTATGACATCGACGAAAACTTTGAAATCGTCATTTCGTCGCAAGATTTCTTCGATGGAATTTTCCTAGGAAAGATTCGAAAATATAAAAAAATCTCTATCGAAGATTTCAGTAAAAAAACATGCATTAATCAAAAGTATTTGTACGCGATTGAATCAAATAACTATGCCGCACTTCCTGTGCCGGTTTTCACTCGAGGATATATTTGCCAATATTGCAAACTTCTCGATCTCGATGTTGACAAAGTTGTATCATCGTTTATGAAACTCTTTGCCAATGGCCGAGAGTAAAAAATTTCTAATTAAGATTGATGAAAACCTAGCTGGTCAACGTGCGGATATCGCGCTGGCAAGTACTCAATTGGCGACGAGGTCCCAACTTCGTAAAATCTTTGTCGACAATAAAGTGACTCTCAATGCACAAAAGATAAAACCCTCCCATCTTCTGAAGGTGGGAGATCAAATCGAAGTCGAACTTCCAGAGATTCAGGAGCTTTCGCTTGAGCCTTATGATTTTCCTCTCGATATTGTTTACGAAGATGACGAAGTGATTGTGGTCAACAAACCTGCAGGTCTTGTCGTTCACCCTTCACATGGGCACTACAACGACACCTTGATCAACGCACTCATGGCTTACCAAAAGAAACTCTCAACGGGGTCAGAAGCTTTTCGCCCGGGACTTGTCCATCGCATCGATAAGGACACCAGCGGACTTTTAGTCTTGGCCAAAACCGAGAAGACACACAACAGCCTCGCTCGGCAATTTATCAAAAAAACGGTACACCGGGTTTATCTTGCCATTGTCTTTGGAAATCTTAAAGAGGCGGAAGGAACTATTCGCACAAATATCGTTCGGAGTGATAGCGATCGCAAAAAATTTATGGCCACCGAGGAATCCTTGGGGAAACATGCCATCACTCACTACAGAGTTTTACAACAGGCACCTCACTTTGCTTTTGTACAACTGAAGTTAGAGACGGGTCGCACTCATCAAATTCGCGTACATATGTCTCACATTGGTCATCCGATCGTTGGAGACGACACCTACAACGGAAAAAAGCGGGCCAATAATCTCGCCTCGCAAGAGCTCAAGAAACTAATTCTTTCAATGCCGCGATTCGCTCTTCACGCCAAAGAATTAGGCTTCACTCAACCCGTTAAGAATCAGCGCTTAGAGTTTAAATGCCCTTGGCCCAAAGATCTCACCGCTCTCTTTGATCTCTGTCATTTCCAACGGGATGAGACAATCCTATGATTCCTAATGAATTTTCGCATCTCGCGGAGATGTACTCCTGTGGTGACTTCCGCATTGGTTTTGGCCATCGCGATCTTGATTTGAGCCAGATTCAAAAAATCACCGGAAAACAAATTTGCTCACTCAAACAAGTTCATGGCGATCAGCTCGTGTACGCCTCACCGTCGCAGATTTCGGTCGCCGACGCTCATTGGTCGCAAGAGAAAGATCATCTGCTGATCATTAAAACGGCCGATTGCCAACCCATTCTTATGTTGGATTCAACCACCGGCGCTTTTGCGGCCATTCACGCGGGTTGGCGAGGAGTGGAACAAGAAGTCACGCTTAAAACCCTACGTCGATTGTCGTGGAATCCCAGTGGGATCTATGTTTTTGTAGGTCCCCATATTTTAATGCAAAGTTTCGAAGTTCAAGAAGATGTCGCTCGCTCGCTTCTTTCATCGAACTCCATACCTAATTCAATTTTCCAAATGCAAACAGACTTCTCCAATTTGTTCGAAGAGTTTCAATTGACGACCAAATATCAAGAATCTTTACTGATCCACAAGAAGAACGATAAATATCACATCAATTTGTATTTAATGACTTTGTGGCAACTTTTTCGTTTTGGAATACGCCCAGAACAGGTCAAATTATTAGAGAGAAATACGATGACCGATGATCGGTATTGGTCCTACCGTCGCGACAAGAATAAAGAACGTCGTGACGGCGGTCTTAGAAATTACAGCTTTATTTATTACAGCTCGCAGCCATAGCGTTCACAACGCCATCCGCTAAGCTTTTCAATTGATTGTAGAGGGCGTCGCCGGTCGAAGTATATTCAAATTGACAGCCCAACTCAGAACGGAGTTGGTTTTCGTCATAAAGAAGTTCTCCGGTCGCCCCATCAACGATAGTGATATAAGTCGTACGAGCTTGCGACGAACATGTGGCCGTATGATTAATCGCGACGTTCGCCGTTAATTCTTCCACAACTTTTAGTGGCTTCATCGAAGCAAGAATTGAGCTGTTGTTATAGCTTCCCGAGCATTGTGTGAGACGTTTGCCCGAAGCATCCTGTAAAAATTGAACGGTCGTTACACCTTGCGTACTTGTGTGAGTCACTTCGCCATTAAATTTAAAGACATAATTTAAAGTTGGATTCGATGAATGAACCGATTTAAAAACCACATCAAACCGAGGACAATTGAGCGGGTCATCCGAAGGATCTCCAAGATCTACATCAAGGCCAATGTCATCGGAAGGTAGACCGCTCGCTCCGTTCGCCGAAAAGCCCTTTTCTCCGCAATTCTGAAACGCCACCATTATTGCTAGGCTGGTTAAAATATAAAAAAAGAGCTTCATAGTATTCCCCCAAAAAGATTCTCTATCTTCGGTATGAGCAAGCGGAGTGCCAGCGCTCATTCCCTATCTCCGTTTAATTCGAGGAAAATAGCCGTCTAAAGTTTAGACAGCTGATAAACCTTGTGTGTCATCCTGAGTCTCCGCCAATGACCCAAAAGCATTGGTACCTTTTCTGCAGTATTTCCCGCGTATGATGTTGAAATGCAGATCCTTCTATTTGAGCGTGCTTGTGTGCCTATTATTTTCATTGTTGGCTATTAATTTTTCGCACGCTCAAAGTAATCCCATCGGTGAACCTCAACAGCTCGAATTTGATTTTGGACAAGGCCCCGAAAAACTGGGAACACCAGAAACACAAGGCTCTATCGACATTCCTATCACCGCGGCAGGACTAGAGTTTGTGCCCACATCCTCACCTGGAGTGATGCGAAAGATTTCCGACGGAAAAAACTATCTAATGATTCCCGACAAAGAAACAGGCTCTCATCGGCCAGTTCTTTTAGAAACCGCAACGGCCGAAGACATCCGGGCTGTATATATCCAGAATGATAATCTCCGAACTATTTTAAAAAATGCCGTTCGAATATTTCCAGCGGATCTTATTCAGTTCTCCGGGGCTCAAGTCATTATTCAGATGACGGCTTGTTTTGGCTCGGGTTTAGCGGGGCTTGAGGCTTCCGATCCCGTTTGTGTTGATAATTTGATAAAAACACTCACCGATCCTGCCGGAATCGTCGGATTCTTTGGATTCGTCGTCGCCAATCGAATCAGTTCAAAATATTTAAATAACGCCTTAGTTTCTTTTTATACTCTCGCAGGACAACAACGCCTTACGCCTTCGCACATGCGAACTTTAAGACCTCTTGTCGGTTATATCGGAATGGCTTTTGGTTCCGCAGCGTCTCAAGTGATTTCGCACATTGCGAACCTTCCCACGGCAGGAAAGTGTTTGGGCTCTTTGTCGCGTGGGGAGTTGCCAGACTCTCAGCATTGCAAAGACATGATCGAACACTTTGCCAGCGCTGATCGTTTTTGGAATGATTTCGCTGCAGGCTTACCGGCATTGATTGGATCTGCGATCGTCGCCACAGCCACGCAAAGATCCGTAGACCGCTTCACCACATTGTTCGTGTCCCAAGGACTCGATCAAAAAATTAGAACTGAAGGACTCGGTGCAGCCTTAAGAAGCACAGATATCAAAAGTCTAAAAATATTGCCGAATCTAGTGAGAATCGGAGCGCGCTGGGGAAGTGTGGTTGTTATCAGTCATCCCATGGGGCACATGGTGCTTTTCCTCGCTTGGGAGCATGTCTTTAGAGCTCCCTCATTTCGATGGTCTTATCACGCTTGGGATAAGGGGAATATCCGTACAGCCATAGCGAATTACATGAAGTCTGCGGCCTACATCAAAAATAATGGGCTCACTCGTGCCCGCACTCAACAAAATTGCCAGCTGGTGCCTAAAGATATCGGCGAGGCTATTGGGTACAATGCCATGGGGGACTTTCCTTTGGAAATGGTGGAGCGCTGCGAACGCGAACAACCCCTGGCCATGGCACTCGCTCAACTTTTAAAACATGGAAATCGGTATCGTCAGAAAGTCGTCATCAGCGATCTCGAAACTTATGCCACCAATTACCGGGCCAAATGGCAAGCCCATATTCAATCTTACATCATCGGAAAAGATATCCTTCACAAGTCGTTTGCAAGTCGAGAAAAACTGCTGAAGGACGGTAAATCTCCGCAAGTTTCCAATCCATTTTTACTTTACATTTTAAATCGCGCTTGGCAGGCGGCAATTCCAGTCATGCCCACTGATATCAAACTCAATCAAATCTTAGCGCGTTCTGAAAAGTTTAATCTTAATAAAAAGTTTCGGGATTTAGACCAGAGCATTACTTACAATCGTGAAAACGAAGTGGAAATGGTAGATATTCTCAAGGATCTGAGGGATCACGCCGCAAAAACCTACGGCCACATTACCCGTATACCGACTTACTCTTATCATCCTCTCACGAAGCGCGTTCTTATGCTAACGCTACAAATGCCTCAAGATTTGACCAACCGAATCGGTCATAGCGAAGTGGCAGATCTCCTAATGAATACCGCCACACTTGAATCGATGAATCAAAATCAAGTCGCGCGGCGAATTCTTTCGCAAATGATTTGCGGAACCGACAAAAAAGTGACCGCCACGAATACTAATATACTTTCGGGTTCGGGCAGTGAACTCCGCTTCCCTAATATATTAGCTCAAGCAGATCCTGCTCTCACACAAGCCTGTTCGACCTATGGAACTTACGCCATTCCGTTCCCGTACTATATCGACGACAAGGACAACTCACCGGTGTTCCGCATTCTTCGCTTTTTGCCGACGACCACCGGCTACTATGTGGATCCGCTCATGCTTTTAGCAGACCCTCAAATCCCATTGGCTGTTGGCTCTCATCAAGATCAGGTCAACGCCTGGTGGAAAACTCACGTTGATAAAGAAGTGATTCAATTCTACGGAAATTTTATTAAAGCGTATCAACGAATGATCCGCGAAAATTTAATGACAAAGGTGGACACCTCTCCCGCCTCTGAACTGCTTAAAAAATCTTGGCCGTTTAATCAACCTGCAGAGTGGTTTAGGAAGATGACCAACATCACTCACAGCTGGAATCCATTGCATTATCTGTCCAGTCGATGGACGGTCCCCCTCAATCAATCTCTGATTGGCGAAATGCAAGTTGTTCTGGAAGGTGCGAAACTGATCTTTATGAGTCAGCCCACAGCTCAACGACAGGAAAACGAGCTCGTCCTCGAGACCATCAAAGGAATCGAACTCGAGTTTGCGCAGCACACACGTTTACTCAAGATGGATTTCGACTCTTCAAAGGTTGACACCCAAATCGAGTCGGCTCTGAACGAACTCACGAGCAAAGGTGATATCTCGTTAAGGAATCTATCAGCCAACCTAACCACATCCGTATTTGGACAAGCCAGAACTCATATGACTGAACGATCTGTGGCTCTCCGAGAAAAAATCAATGTTCTCAGTGCAATTTGGCTTGGTAAGCGTTTCGAGCGTTTTAACAATGCCGCCGACAAAGCAAAGTACTTAGAGGCGACTCCGGAGAAGGTTTCTGCCTTTACCGACGAGGAATATAAAATTTATACCGGACTACTAATAATTTCACACTTAATGAACCTTCTTGAAGAAGTGAATGGCTATTATTACAACTACATTTATTTAAATGAACTTTATAAATTCGATAAAGATAATCAATAGATAAGGAATAGAACTTTTTAGGAGATCCTATGAAAATACTAGTACTCGCATTATCCATCTTGGCAATAAACATGACTGCAAATGCAGCTCCTGGCCGTAACGATCGTCCAGAAACAAATCCTCGCGTGGTTGAAGCGGGAAGAGGCTTACGTTCCACCCTTAAAGGTTTAGGCATCAACGAGAAACTTGCCGAAAAACTAGAGAAGTCCGGCCTCATCGAGCCTATGAAGACTCTTGCGAAAGTTCTCGATGCCAATAAAAAAACAATTCAAGAAAAAGCAGAAATCCGCGATATCGTTGAGCGCTCTTTAAATCTTGCTGAATTATCTGTGATCAAAACTTCAGTAGAAGCCGAAGGAAGCCAAATTAGTAATTCTGGAAGACAACTTGTTGAAGCGTCTCAAACAATGATGGTGAACGTTTTAAAAATGGTGGTCGAAGATGCTGCGAAAGCGACAGAGTCTAAAGTCGACCTCGATAAAGTAAAAAGCGCCATAGATATCCTCTCCCGCGTGAGCGAATTAGAGCTTAAAGACGAGACTTTAGCGAAACTGAAAGTCGATGAACTTACAAAAGTCCTAGGAATCGACAACTTAGCTAAACTTATCGAGTGGTGTAAGCAGCAGCTTGCCATGTAAGCTCTCGGCTTACTTTACGCCGCTTGCTATCTGGTGAGCGGCTTGTTATGTAATCTAAATGCGAGTCCTTGTCACTGGAGCCACAGGTTTTATCGGTCAACATTTAGTCAACCGTCTGCTGGCTCAAGGACATCAGGTGAGCGTCCTCACCCGTCGCCCTCTCCCCCCCAACACTTTTAACGGCCCCGTTCGCTCCTGCATGGGAGACGTGACCGACTCTTTAAGCCTTCTTAATGCCATAGAAGGGCAAGAGCGAGTTTATCATTTGGCCGGCAAAATCGCGTATAAGGCCTCCGAGCGCAGTGAGATGGAAAAGGTCAACGTGGGAGGTACCCAAAAAGTCATGGATGCCTGCGTGACCCACAAAACTCCTGAGGTGATCTACATGAGCTCCGTTGTGGCGATTGGAGCCAGCTTTGATAAGACTGTCCTAGACGAGGAATCTCCCTACAATATTGCCCAGCTCAATCTTGGTTATTTCGAGACGAAACATAAGGCCGAGCAGATCGTAAAAACCGCATTTACACATAACAAACTGAATGTTTTTATTCTCAACCCATCGACGGTTTATGGGGCCGGTGATGCCACCAAAGGAAGTCGTAGCGTTCAACGGAAAGTCGCCAAAGGGAAATTCCCCTTCTACACTCCGGGTGGGGTGAACGTGGTTCATATCGATGATGTGCTGTACTGCTTAGAGCAAGTGCCCCTGCGCGGCCGACCCGGTGAGCGATATATCGTTGCCGGCGAAAACCTTTTGCTGAAAGATGTTTTTACCATGATTGCCAACGCGGCTGGAGTAGAGCCTCCCAAATATCGACTTCCCAAGGCGGCGATTAAACTTTTAGGAGTCGTCGGGGATGTTCTCGAGAATTTTGGACTGAAAGGACCCTTGAGCAAAGAGACCGCTTGGACCTCTACCCTGTACCATTGGTTTTCTTCCCAAAAGGCACAAAAAGAACTCGGCTTAAATGTAACGCCAGCTCAAACAGCAATTAACGAAAGCGTACAATGGATGAAGACCCATGGCTATCTCAACTGAGAATCCCTCAAAAACATCTCTGTTAAAAAAGATTTTTAGAACCCTCGGTTTCATCTTACTCTTAGGGCTGATATCACTAGGAATTACCGCGGCGGTGGCTTACGCCAATCTTCCCTCGGTCGAAAATATTAATTCCTGTTTTACGACATCCATGTACCAGGTAGAACTCTGTCCTAGTGGACCAAATTATGTGAAGTACAATCAACTTCCTAAACATCTTGTCAGCGCATTGATCGCCTCCGAAGACTCTAGCTTTTTCTTTCATAAAGGCTTCGATTGGGATGAGATCGAAGACAGTTTACAAAAAAGCTTCGATGCTGGTCGATGGGTTCGCGGCGGATCTACTTTAACTCAACAGCTGGCAAAAAATTTGTATCTTAGTAAAGATCGAACTCTCACCCGCAAAATTAAAGAATTCTACGTGGCGGGTAAGATCGAAAAAGTTCTCACTAAACCCCAAATTATCGAAAAGTATTTAAATGTCGTAGAATTTGGTGAAAAAATTTATGGGATTAAAAGAGCCTCGAATTATTACTTTCAAAAGGCACCGTCTCAACTGAGCGCCGCCGAGAGTGCGTACTTAGTTTCTCTCCTGCCCAGCCCGGTGAAATACTCCCGTGCCTATCGTAGCAAAAAAGAGCTCAGTTCATTTAATAAGAAGCGATCCCAAAAAATCCTGCATCTCCTTAAACTTCAAGGGAACTTGAGTGAGCCTGAGTTTGATTACGAGTCGGCTCGGATCGAAAATGGTCTTTGGACGCCAATGCCCGAGTTCCCCGAAGACGTAGAGACCGGAAATTTTTCAGACATTTACTTCCAGGAAAATGAATCTCAAGAGCCGCCCGCTCCGGATGAAAACGAAATGAGCGACGATCCTATTGAGTAATCAGTAAAGAGTTAATAATCGGATTAAAAGCACCGCCGGCAAAAACCGCCGAACAGGTCCGTTGATCTTGCTTGGCTACAGAAAACGTAACGATAAGGCTATGATTGGGCTGAAACTGGGGAGCGTAGAGGATCACGCAGGTTGTTTTTCGCGTTGATGTGTCACCCTGCTCAATGGCGATCATCTTACGAGACTTACCCTTAAAGTCCGCAGTTTCTAATTCACCCAGCTCCAAATCCCGAGCGTCCACAAAAGTACTCTTCACGTAGTCGCGGAATTCCGAATCTGTCTCGACCGACTTTGTCGTCGCATCAATCGTCATACCCATGTTGTAAATTGTGGTTTCAGCGCCCGTCAGTTTGAGGTAGGTCGACGAGCTCGCAAATTTTGAGGCAGTGACAGGAGCTTCCCCGTAATCCACTTTAATATTGAGCGGAGGAAGCTTATTGTCCTTGGCGTCTTGTTTAGAGATTTCAACTAATGTGTTTGGCAGCGGATAGACAGGTCGAATATTCGCCAAAGCTCCACTCACCCATAACAACCCTCCCGCAAAAATTAAAATTTTATTGAAGAGAGCTGTCATTAAAACCTCACTACTGTTTTGAATTTAGATTTTTCATTCTCATACGCACGTTCAGCGGAGTGATCTCGATCATCTCGCCGTCGCGGATCCATTCCATCGCTTCTTCGATGGTTGGAAGCTTCACTGGCGTTAAGCGAATCGCTTCGTCTGCGCCTGATGAACGAACGTTAGATAATTTCTTTTCGCGAACACAGTTGATCACAAGGTTGTTTTCCTTAGCATGCTCACCGACGATCATTCCTTCGTACACTTCCATTCCCGCATTGATAAAGAAGCGACCGCGATCTTCAAGGTGGAAGATGGCGTAAGGAGTGGTTTTGCCCATGCGATCAGAAACCAAAGCGCCGTTCAAACGATGTGCAATTTCGCCTTTAAAGGGTTCAAAACCAGCGAATTCACGGTTGAGCAAACCCATCCCTTTTGTGTCCGTGAGGAATTCGGAACGGTATCCAATAAGACCACGAGATGGGATCAAGAATTCCAGACGCATACGGTTCCCCAAAATCGGGCTCATATTCATCATCACACCTTTACGAGGTCCCAGTTTTTCCGAAATAATTCCTGTGTATTGATCAGGAGTATCGATAAATACTTTTTCCATCGGCTCGAGAACGTTTCCATTCTCATCTTTCTTAAAGAGAACTTGAGGCTTTCCAAGAATGAATTCGAAGCCTTCACGACGCATTTGTTCGGCAAGAACCGCGAGCTGCAATTCTCCGCGACCCAATAAACGCCAAACTTCGGGACGATCCGTGGGCATCATGCGAATCGCCACGTTGGTGAGAAGTTCTTTTTCAAGACGCTCGAGGATCTTACGAGACGTCACATGCTTCCCTTCCTTACCTGCAAAGGGCCCATCGTTCACAGAAATCGTAATTTCCACGGTCGGCTCATCCACTTTTAGACGAGGAAGCGGAGACGGTTCTGCGACAGACGTTAAGGTGTCGCCAATGTTAAAATCCTCAAATCCGGCAACGACAGCGATATCGCCAGCGGAGACTTCATCCACTGCTGATTGCTTCATCCCGTCGTACACAAATAAAGCAGTAACGCGAATTTTTTTATTCCCGTTCTCTTGGGCGATCAAAATTTCCTCGCCCACGCGAACTTTACCTTGGCGAACACGACCAATTCCTAAACGACCCACGAAGGCGTTATAGCCAATGTTGGAAATCATGATTTGAAGTGGTCCATCCACCTTCGCTTTGGGGGGAGGTAACTTTTCGATAATCCACTTATAGAGAAGTTCGAGAGATTTGTTCTCAGGAATGACTTCGGGATCTTCGGTCGCCATACCCTCACGCGCGATGGCGTAGATGCAGTCGAAGTCCGCTTGCTCTTCCGGAGCATCAAGATCGATAAAAAGATCAAAGATCTCGTTTCGTACTTCTTGAATACGAGCATCTTTACGATCGATTTTATTCATACATACGAAAACTTTAATTCCCTGAGCCATCGCTTTTTGTAAAACGAAACGGGTCTGAGGAAGTGGACCTTCGGAAGCATCCACAAGAAGAATTGCTCCGTCCACCATGTTGAGAACACGCTCAACTTCTCCACCGAAATCACTGTGCCCGGGAGTATCGACGATATTAATTTTGTAGTCTTTGTAGAACACGCAAGCGTTCTTGGCAGCGATAGTGATCCCGCGCTCTTTTTCGAGATCCATGGAATCCATCACTCGCTCGTCGAGCTTTTCGTTATCGCGGTACATTCCGCTTTGACGAAGGAGGTGATCCACTAAGGTCGTTTTCCCGTGATCCACGTGAGCAATAATCGCAATATTTCTGATTTTTTCGGGGGGTCGCTGCAAGTCGTTCATATAAATTAACCATGTCCTCCCATGAGAAATTCCTCATGGCTTGTGTCTAGTTTGACGTTTAAATCAATTTTAGAATAATAAGCGAGGATACTAGCATAAGTTTCCTCTGCTGTGCGAGTAGAAAATAGCTCTTTTCGGAACTGAGAAGAGTCTGGAAAACCCGCGGAGTACCACATTCCAAACTTTCTTAACTGAATTAAAATATAGCGTTCCTCACCATAGGCCACGAGCTCCTCGTAAAGCTCTTTAAAAAACTGAACATGGTCTTTTCTTGGGATTTCTCCCACACCATTCCACAAATTGAGCGCATCCCAAAAAATCCACGGGTCTTTAAGACATCCTCGGCCAATCATCACCCCGGCACATTGGCTCTGCTTTAAGCGTTCGACCGCTTGGCGAGCCGTGAGAATGTCTCCATTTCCAATGAGTGGCAGAGGAGCTTTCTGCGCCAGTTCGCTAATATAGTCCCAATCGGAGAGGCCTGAATATCCCTGGCTGCGCGTACGACCATGAATGGCCACCCACGTGACTCCTTCGTCATTCGCCAAATGAAGAACGTCCATGGCGTTCCGCTGGGTCTGATCCCAACCGGTTCGAATTTTAATGGTGAGAGGTATTGTAATTGCGGACTTTGCAGTACGAATCACGGTGCGCATCTGAATCAGATCTTTTAAAAGTGCGGCTCCTGCGCCTTTAGAAACGACTTTTTTCACCGGGCATCCAAAGTTAAGATCGACAAAGTCCGCTCCGTGATCTTGCACGCGCTTGGCCGCTTCCGCCAAGACTTCGGGAGTCTCTCCAAAGAGCTGAATTCCTACCGGGCGTTCCGAATGATTATAGCTCATCAGTTTAAAAGTTTTATCGCCACCATATTTGAGTCCATTGGCCGAAACCAATTCGCTAATCACAACACCCGACTTCATTCGGCGCATGACAGTGCGAAACGGTTGATCCGTAATCCCCGCCATAGGGGCAAGGATAAAAGGGTTCGCTTTTAAATGTTGGCGAAGTTGTTCAGAAGTCATCACTATCAAATCCTAGATTTCCGCCTCGGTTTCGGAGTCGTTATCCGTCGGCTCGGGCGCCGTCGAGACTTCCGAGAGTTGAGGTGTTTCTTGGCCCTCTTCATCAGGAGCCTCACTGGCAGCGTCTAACAATTCGGGGAGATCTTTCACACTTTTAGCCCCGAGTTTTTCCATACGCTTGGCTTGCACAATGATTTTTGAGTTCAATTGCCGTAAACCTTTATCGTACTGATCGCTGGCTTTCGAAATACTTTTACCGATATTCACAAAGTTTTCCACAAACTCCACGATACGCTTATGGAGCTCTTTCCCTGCATCCGAAATTTTTTCGGCGTTTTTCGCGAGACGCTCTTCGTTCCAGCCAAAACGAATGACTTTTAAAAGTCCCACAAACGTTGGAGGCGTGGCGATGAGAATTTTCTTCTCAAGAGCGTATTCCACCAGATCGGGCTGCGTTTCTAAAGCGGCATAAAGGAAAGACTCGTTGGGCAGAAACATGACGGTAAAGTCGGCCGACTCTTTGAGGAACTCATTATATTTACGCAAAGAAAGTTTTTTGATGTGATCTTTCACTTGCTGACCGTGACGACCCATCTCGTAGTTTTTTTGCTCTTCCGTGGTGGCTTCGAGCGCGGCTAAAAAGCCGTCGATCGGCGTTTTTGCGTCGACGACCACAATACGACCGCCGGGCATTTTCACCGTCATATCAGGAATCAGAATCTGCCCATCTACTGTGCTCTGATCTTGAAAGTTGACATCGGCGTACTCTGACATTCCGGCCAGCTCCACACAGTTTCTTAATTGCACTTCGCCCCAACGCCCGCGCACATGTGGCTTTTTAAGAGCATTTTTAAGGGAACGAGTTTCTTGAGTGAGTTGTGCGCTCCCCTCAACCACTCGGCGCAATTCCTCTTCCACCGCTTGATAAGAGCGAAGCCGCTCTTTTTCCATCTCACTCGTTTGCTTTTGCAAAGAGTCCAAGGTGGCTTTGAGCGGAGCTAATGTCCCATCAAACAAAGAGTGACGTTTATCGAGATCCGCCTTAGCGAGCTCCGTGTGTTTACTTAAAGTCTGTTGGGCAAACTCTATAAACTGTCGCGTTTGCCCTTCGAGCGTTTGATGAGACAAAGCTTGAAACGCATCCTTCATCTGTTGAGTGACTTCTTGAGCGTTGCGGTTCTTACCTTCGGCCTCAAAATACTTTTGTTGAAGTTCTTTGTTCTGCGATTCGAGAGAATTTAATTTTTGTGCGAGCTCGGCGTTTGTGGAGAGAGCGGCTTGACGTTGAGTTTCGGCTTCGATTTGTCGGACTTTTTGGCGATACATAAAGAACAAGATCACCACTGCAACTAGCCATCCTGATGCGATGAGAATGATTTCGAATGTGGTCATCTCGGCTCCTACCATTTACGTCGCGTTTTCTACGCATTAATTGCAGCGGGCCCCACCTTCAACGAGTATAAAAAATACATGCTTTTCTACACAATCCGAACAGAAAGACACAGCTTATTGGCCTCGGAAAAGCCCACATACAATTCTAATTAGTTCAATTTCCTAGCAAATATAAAAACGCTACGCATCTTCTACCGGAAAATGACTCCTTTGGCCATCATGTTCTTATGTTTTGTATAAAGAAATTAGACTTTATTTCCTTATGAAAACCGTTAAAAATGGTCTTCTGCCTCAGGGAGGCACCGGGGAAAAAGTATGGGGGAGAATATATGAGCTCGCGACGTGGTTCGAGTAGAGGCGCTCGTCAATTATTCAATAGCACTGAGGACAGACAAGGGAGCACGACATCTCTGTTTGTCAAAAATCACAAAAATCCAGATCATCTTTTGTCACAGATCGAAGCTTTGTATTTGCAGAATCAGACCGCCGAAGTTTTGCACTTGATCGATTGTGTGATCGAAAACAATTCCGACCTTTTAAATACGCCAGAGCTCTTCGTTCTCCACGCTAAAGCTCTGATTGAATTTCATGGTTTTGGCTACACGGCCGAAAGCCAGTTGTCACAAGCTCTCATCTTGGACCCTCAAGCGTCTTCGGCAACAGAACTTCAAAATTTGTTTGCGCTTCACGATGAGCTTCGCGATGGGCTCTATGCCAGCTGCGAAGAAAAACTAGGAGAACTCCTTAAGAAAGATCCTAAAAATGCTTTCGCTTTATTCCTTTTAGGGAATCATCTCTTATGGAAAACCGGTAGCACTCAAGAGGCCATCCAACACTTGGAAAAGGCGGTAGAGCTGCGCCCGTCCTTCCTCAAAGCCTGGGTAAGTCTCGCCATGGCGTACAAAAAGAACCATCTTTTTGTTATGGCGGAACAGGCGTTTCAAGAGTGTATTTCTCTCGATCCCAACCCGAACCAGCAAAGCTTTTATAAAACTCACCTCCAAGCTCTGTAGCTTGGAGCGCCGAGTTTAACTTCCTATAAAATTTTCCGTACGCCGCTATTGCATCGCGGGACTGAACTCCTTTGTGCTACATCTTTTCCCAGGGTCATTCATTAAAAAGGGGTTTTTATGAAAGCATTCTTGGTTCTTTCGTTTCTTTTCATGAGTTCATTGGCACAAGCCATCACTCAGGGTCAATGGACCGAACTCGTTCAAAAAATTATTGCTGACGGTAACAAAATGGAATTGCGCATTGGCGAAGTTCGATCGTTTTCCCATGTGGTCCCTGAAGACATCACGGTCTCTCGCGTGGCCAATTACGTCAGTGTCCTCGGCACCACCAACGAATTTGGCTTTTTCACGCCAAGACAATCGGCACTCACTAGCGAAACTTGGACCCATCAAGAGGGAATGTTATTTATCGTGGAGCAGTGGCACTTTTATCTCAATCCCGAAACCGGCGAACCGATCAACGTGGTTCGCACCGTGATGAAACACAACGATGGGTTGGTCACCTTTCTCCCCGACGAGCCGGTCGACGAAGCCAAAGCTATCGAGGTTTTTAATGCCGCGATTCAACACTGGATTCCCGCGATCATCCCTTCGCGTTAAAATCTTTCCAAGAGATTTTATTGCCTCGCGACGGTTTTTTATATAATTATTAGGGTTCACTGATTCTCGAGTTCAGGAGTAGCTCAGTGGTAGAGCAAGCGGCTGTTAACCGCTTGGTCGGGGGTTCGAATCCCTCCTCCTGAGCCATTTTTGAAAGTGGGCAAACCAACCGCCCCCTTGATTACCGATTGTCCGCATTCCTTAAAATCTAACAAGTTCGGATTCTTCACCCTCAGGGTGAGCGAGTAATCCTTATTGATCCGAACGCTCGCCAACACACCTTTGATGATTCGCAACCGGGCGGCTACGGGGAGTCCTTTGAAACCGCCAGCAAGTTTGTCCAAGGCACTCAAGATCGCAGAATGCGAAACTTGCTCAGGCTTGTGTCGCTTGAGGCTCTCAAGGTGTCCGATTTGTTTTTCGATGTTGGCTCGCTCGTTCTGTAGTCGAAATGCTTTGTCCCGCCACATTTGTTTTTCATCGGCTGACTGAGAGTTGAGTACCTCGTCCGTGATTTTGTCGAGCTGGGTAGTGATGTTGTCCATGCGCTTCCTTTCGTTACGAATCAGATCGTCATAGTTTGGTTGAGTAGACGCTGCTTGCCGATTGGCCTCATCGCAAAGTTCTTCGATGAGCTTTGGAGATTTCAGAAACCGCGCAAGCTCACGCAAGATATGCTGCTCAATCTTTGAGGCCGGCACTCTGCCGATTCCGCAGTCACACTTCGTGGCGTTGCTGTGTTTGTAATACGCGTATTTCTGACCGCTCCGACCTTTGCCACTTCCACCCGTGAACTTGTTGCCGTGATGACATTCCAAAAGGTTGGTCAGCACGTATTCGTGGTCCTTCCAAGTTGCAACTTTGAGACGAGTGAAATTCTCTTGAAGCAGTTTGCGAGCTTCCATCAACTTGTCGCGGTCAACAACCGGCTCCCACACAGCTTCAAGCAGCTGATACTGGTCGTTGTCCTGGAGCTTTGATTGATCTTTACCTTTGTTCTTCGGATTCATCTCGACGTGTCCCGCGATGTGGGGATTATGAATCCAATGTGCAAGCGCCTGAAAATTCCAAGGCTTGTCGCCCTCTCGATGCCACCCGCGCTCATTGATAATTCGGCACGTCTGTTTGAGCCCGCCGCCTTCATTCAACAACACATCGACAATCGAATTTGCAATTACACCTTTGGACTCACTTCGGACCAAGTGACCCGAGCGATCAGTCGCTTCAAGTCCGAAAGGAATTGGACCGCCAGTGTATAGGCCGCGACGACGGCGCTCTTTAGCTCCGGCAGTAACTCTTTCTGCAATTTGCTCACGTTCAAGTTGGCTGAACTCGATCATTAAGCTCAGAACCATTCGGCCCATTGCCGTTGAAAGATCAAATTTCTGTCGGAGCGTGATGAACTCAACGCCCAGGTCTTGAAAAAATTGAAGAAGATCAAGCCAGTCTTTTTTGCTTCGACTCAATCTTGAAATTTCGGTCATTATGACCGTGTCGATCAGACCTTTTTTAATGTCCACAAGTAGTCGGCGAAGAGCGGGACGGTTCAAATCTTTGCCACTGTAACCTTCGTCCACATACTCATCCACAACTTTGCCCCATCGCCCGAGATCATTGTTGAGTTTTTCAACATGACGACGACAGGCGGTGAGTTGATTTTTAATCGAGCCCTCTTCATTTCGTGCCTGCTCATCAGTGCTCACTCTGGCGATCAATCCGACTTTTTTCATATCAAACCTCCGTTATGATTCCATCAATGGCACTCCTCCGGTTGAGCAGGGAATCAAGCGTCTCTTCCTCTTTGGCTTTCGCGCCAACCCAAAGCTGTTGTTCGATTAACATCTCCCAAAGCAGTGGAGCAGTGTGCTCCGCGCTCGCCGCTGCAACTTCATAGTGAACAATCACATGATCCCAGTCGGGAGCGACAAACTTTGGGTTGTAGGCTGCTCGCCGTCGTTTGTTGTCGCAACTTTTGCAGAATGCGCTCGGACGATCACGCCCTTTGCTTGCAAATGCAGATTGCTCAAAGTGCTGACGGCAGCGCCTGCATTGCCGCACCAATGCTGCGGGTGCGGCTATCTTATCCCACGTCGCTCCATTAGAACACCGGACTTGTCGGCTCTCGAACCCATTGATTTCTGTGGGGTTCATTGTACCAAGAATAAACGACATTCCGATCCCAACCTTGACGAGAAGTCGGACCGGGGCGATGAATCTATCTCCCCACTGAGGGGGTAACGAAATTACTGTTCCTGATAATTGCATTTGATGTAGTCAGCCGCCTCTGCCATTTGTTTGGGAAGCAGTGACTCCTCAAGAAGTTCGTCGAACATTTCATCCGCAAATTTCATTGCCGAGGCATAGACCCATTCGGGTAATGCGTCGGCGTGAACCTGATACTTCAATGCTGCATAAGCAAAGATGTTCCGCCGCAGCTTGAGACTATCAATTCTGTCCAAACCGATTAACCGACGAATTGATTTATAATCTCTTCGATCATCTGCCTCCCTGTAAGTCTTGATTACCGATAGCGATCGAACAAATGCACGGTCGGCATCGGGAGAGATGTTGAGTAGGTCGATGACCTCCCTGTCTTCCAACTCTTTGACGAGTAACGGAGTTTGGCTTTCAAGCAGGCGTTTCTTGAGGACCGCCATATATTTGCTGAACGAAGCTGAATTGCCGAGGAACTCGATGCGAGGGGGGTTGAAGTCGGACCCCTTTTTGTTTTTATGCTTTAGTAGCCGGTCGTGTTCAACCTGCATCCATTCATCGAGTTCACCGCCTGCCGCAAGTAAATCTGTCATGTGACCGCGCACACTATTTTGAGTTTCACTGTCCGAAATTGGCCGAAGCTCCTCGCATGTGGGCAAGTTGCCGAATCGACGGACGTGCTCCGCCATAAACTCTGTGGCAACCTGCTGAATGTCCGGCGGTAAGGAATTTATTATTTTCAGGTGGGATGAGGTTGGTTCTACTACTTCTCCGTTAGTAGTAATAAAACTCATTCCCTCCGTACCTTTTGAATTGTTCTCCTTGAGATTTGAATCATTGAGATCGGGTTCATTTAAGTTACTTCCATTTAGTGAGGCACTTGGACCGCCACCCCCAAGCACACTTGCACCCAGAAGTGGTCCATTTGGACCCCCCTTGTGAGCCATGTTGACCCCTGTCCCGGGAACGTTCTGCCCCTCTATCCGTCTCATGTAGTACCTGTCTTTGTTATTTGCTAAGTGGAGCCCGTAACTTTCTGGAGAAGGAAGTTTCTTGGGAGAAGTTATGTAAGGACCAACATTGCGACTGCCGTCACGTCCCTCTTTTCTGAGTTCTTCAAGTTTCGCAGAAGCATCGTCGTACTTTGAAAAGATAAGCGGAATGTTGTCGTATCCTTCGTCGCGTAAGGGCTTTCGGTGAATGATGTACTGAAGATTGACCAAGCCAACATCCGCCAATTTTCGAACCCAACGCTTGAGGGCCTTTCGATCCATTTTTGCTCTGAGACAAAGGACATCCCACCCAACGGAACAGAATCGCTTCTGCCTATTCACTAGCTCGAGGTTCCACGATTCCAAGATGGCTCCGTAAACCCTGTGCGCCGGTGACTTCAATCCGCCGATCCCGTGATTTACGAAAATGTGGAGAAGTTTGGGTACTGGGTCTTCTATCTCGTGATGTTCTTTTGGCGGCTGTGAAGGCGCGGACTTCTTATCATTTTTCATAAGTCCGCCATCGCCGCTTGGGTCTGAAAATCCTCATATAGTTTTTGTATCCAGGTGTCCGCTTCACCCTTGAAGTTAATCTGTTTGTGATAGACGTATTCGAGATCGAAATCGAATGTTTCGGGAGAATCATCCTGTTTGAGATTCTGATAAGACCGGTAGTAAGTACCGTCATCATCCGGCTTGACGTAGCAATTTAGACGAAGCTGTCTCTGCGCCTTGATTGCTGGAGTGATGGCTCGCCGTCCGGTATTGATAGCCACCTGAAGCGCGTGTTCGGAATGAAGTTGGTGGGGAGGAACAAATTTGCCAGGCTCTTTTTGCTCATGCCAAAGTGAGATTGCTTCAATGTATTCGTGAGGAGCGAATCCATGCTGTCGTGACACCCTTGTAGCAAAGATAAAATCGTCGAGATCACGCTCACTAATCTTCTTCTTTACGACGATTCCATTTAGCTCTCGACCCACCCTTCGGTATTCACTGATAAAGCCGTGAACCGTCTGAAGGGTCGGAATCTGAGCTTCCGCTAAAAGGTCATTTGGTTCTTTGGTCAAAAAAGTTACTACGTCTTGATCCCTGTCCAGGTCTGAGAGCACAGCCTTATGCATGGTGTACCTCTGCGTGATGCTTTCTTTCGATCCACTCATCGAGATGTTGCTTCTCGAAGCGAACAAGCCGGCCGACCTTCATAAAGGGCAGCTCACGTCGGCGCGTGGCGGTACGAAGGCGAGATACCTTAACTCCCAAGTACGACGCGGCTTCCGAGGTGTTCATCAGTTTAGCTTCTTTTAGTTTCTCCATTATGTAAGCCTCCGTGTTGCCTAGTTTCGGCAAGTGTTGTTTATTGCTGTCGATGTATATCAAGGTGAGCAAGAGTCGTGAGCTGGAGAAGTTAGGGAAGTTCTTGGGAATTTCTCCACCCCCTGCTATCGCTTCATCCGACATAAGGGACTTCAAGGACCGATTTGAATCTCAAGTGCAGAAACTGGTTGGCGACGACATGATGTCAACAACGCGCGGCCAACTTCTCCCAATCAAAAAAGTTGCTGAACAGGAATCGCTGAAAAAACTCGGCACTCTCGAATCCGACAACTTCCTTTTGGACGACCTGGTTCGAGGCATGACCGGTATCTGGCTTCAACTAAGAATCAACAACGACCTGGGGTATGATCCCGACGACCTCATTGCAAAATTGATTTTACTTTCAAACTTGATGCGCCGACATGACCCTGAAAAGGCATTTGGTTCGCGTTCCAAAGAGGATCGAGATCAGGTCTTAGCTCCAACGCTAAAACTTGAGAACGGCTTTCAAAAATTGTCGGATAGCCTGGATTCATCCCAACTACCGGAAGAAATTCATCTTCAGTTCTTGGATGCAAAAACCTCATTCGAAAAATTCTCATTCTCGATTAATCATTATGCACAGACAATCGAGCGGGACGAAAAACTGATTGAGAATCTTTACGGTTCTTTAATCACCTTACTTGGCTCAAAATCTAAGGCTACTGAATTGGTCAACCATCTCGCGTCAGATCTTCAATCGCTTGGATTCAAAGTCCGAGATAAGTTTGAGCATAAAAAGTGGACTCGTCAGGTTCGCGAGAATCAAAGAAATCGTACGAGTAGGTCCCCTTTGCTAAACGAAAAGTTTAGTCCGTAACCCCATGTCCTTTTGGTCTCCGGACAGAATTTTACCGACAGCCTAAAGTGAGACTATCCAGTCTCAGTGACTCCTAAAAGAAGACACTCCGGGGGCTATTTCAGTAATTGGTGGAGACGGCTAGTCGATATACCAGTCTCTCTGGAGATCACCGCAAGTGATTTACCTTCCGCCCTTAGAACGCGGGCTTTTTGGACTTTTATTTCGCTATGAATTCTTGGTCTGCCACCGACGATCCCTTTTTCTCTTTTTGCGGCAAGAGCAGCTTTTGTTCGCTGACTGATAAGAGACCGTTCAAGTTCGCTTACTGAAACAAGGATTTGAGTTACCAACCGACCGCTGATGGTTGAATAATCCAGCCCTTCGCGCAGGCTCTTCAAGATCACACCACGCTTTTCAAGACTTTCAATCAAGGTCAGAATTTCACTTGTTTTACGGCCGAGTCGATCAAGGCTTGAAACGATAAGTTCGTCTCCACGTTGAAGTTGCTGAACCAATTTCTCAAGTTCAGGTCGCGCCTTAGCACCGCCTGCGGTCTCTTCAATAAAAATTGCGTCGGGATAGATCCGGCGAAGATTGATGACCTGATTGTCGGTTTCTTGGTTTGAGGTGCTTACCCTCGCGTAAACGTATTGTCCCATATCTACTATCTTCACCGTTATGTGAAGGGACGGCACCGCGTTTATTGAAAACGAACGTTTACGGAATGGTTCAGCGGTTCAAAGGGAACCACTTCATGAGGCATCGGAGACACTAGAGATGTGCTTTTGGCTCGCAGGAGAGAGCGAATACGACGATTGAACTGCTGCCCTCGCCCAAGTTCCCTAAAATCAAACCGGACATGAATAGGGCGAGATCCCGGGTGTTTTTAGGCACGTTCTTCACACGCTATCTGGCTTTTTGATATGCCCAACTGAACTCATGTAAATTCAATGAGTTATGGCGCTCTTAGATAAGGTCGGCATGTGCTAAATCACGCTATTATTGGGGGGCCCCTGAAAATGTCCGGTCGTGTCCGGTTATGTCCTGAGTTGACCGCATTATTCGCCCTTAATTTGCGTCCCGCAGTTTCGATCCAGTATCTTTCAGTTGCCCAAGACACTGCCGAGGATACTCCAATACAACTTGAATTCGGCCTACGAGAGCGCCCCCCTGATAAACCACGGCCTGCATGAAATCGAACTTCTTGCGGAGGTCATCAAAGCACTTTCGGTATTTTGGGTGAACGACGAGCATCAGGTTGCCTTGCTCTTTGTCGGTATACGCAAAGTAATAATAGCCCTCGTCGTAAATCTCATTTTTCAAATCCACCATGTCCGTTGCAATTTGCATGATGTATCGCTTGCGCGTGACTTGAGGGCCGAGCTTGTCGTCGTTCTTCTCTAGCTTTGATGAGTGCGGCAGCGGTGGGAAGTGCTGATGCTTAACCATACCTTCCCATTGCTTCCAAAGATCGTGATCTGCTCTCGCCCCACCGGGCGGTGATTCAATTGGTCCAAGATACTTCTTTTTGGACTCTTTGGCTGTCACGGTAACGGATGCAAACACTGCAATAATCAATAAAGTTGCTCTCATGGTTTCTCCTAATTCTTCCGTTTGAGTCGACGGGCTGAAATCTCAAAGATGCCGGAGAAGCTTGGATCTGGTTCGCCCTCAAAGAGTTCAGTCATTGAAATATCTTTTGGGTTGATCTGGCTTTGATTGCCGGTGAGTAGCCACTCAAAGTCGGTTTTTAGGGCGCGAGCCAATTTCTGAACGCAAAGCAGGTCTGCGGGTTGTGATCCAGCCAGCCAGTCGTTGATTGTCGATGCGGTAGTTCCGGCAATGTCGGCAGCTGTCTTTTGAGAAAGCCCGCGCTCCTCAAGAATCGCTTTTAGATTCTTAGAGAATGGGCTTTGAACTTTCTTTCGGGTTGGCTTGGACACAGGCGAACTCCTCCAGCCAGATCAATCGGCTCAAAAGGAACCGACCATCAGAAAAATCCGGTTTGCCGAATTGATCCGGTTCTTCTTATCTTCACTGGAAGGGATTTAATTGGCACTGTGACGAACCAACTCGAACCGTTCTAATCTGAATTAGTCTTCAAATTTTTTCACAGCTTTTTCTTCAACAGCAATGACCCCGCTTAGGGGAACGTTCCGAAGATTGAACAGACGTGTGCGTATGTCGTGGCTACAAGCCTGATGAAAAGAATCAATGTGGCTGCCCACATATATAAGAAAATCTGTTAAGTTGTAGTCTGAAACTAGCTTTTTCAAATCGCGATAAGGCAGAGCTGCATCAACATGCGCGGCAAATTTATTGCGAATCTCCCGCGCACCGGCCTCATGTTGAGGATCCACAGTGCTGGAAGCCGCCAACAAAATGGGATGCCCCTTATATTTACCGTTCATCCATTTCGTTAAAAGACTTTCGTGCCTTGAATCATCATACAGATTGTCGAGCAAACTGAAGGAATCAACCACGATCAGAGACCAAACAATTTCGTGCAAAAGATCATTTTTATGAGAGTAATGAGCCAACCCTGCGAGCATATCCAGAAAATCTATAACGCTCAAAATCGCCATCGCCTTTTCTTGGTCAGGATGACAAGCAAGCATACCCAGTGTGTTGCCGCGAGTGATTGCAAGAGAGTCCGATGACATAGTCGGCGAACCAGATCCGAGGTTGGCAGCAGAATTAAATTCTCCAATTACGGAATCAATCGCTGCGTGATCGGGACGTTGCCATTGAAATTGTAATGGTCCAGACAAAATCGACATGACTGCGATCATGTCATCGACAAAGACGTTGATACTAAGGAGATCCACAGAGTTCCAGTTGTCGATAATAGAATCTATAGTTTCTTCTTGGCGATGGGCGGAGACCTTGTCCCGTACTGATTCATAAACGCCTCTGTAGTCAGCATCTAAACGCGCAAACTTCTCATCGAGTTGGTCTCTTATTTTTTTGTCTATCAACGACGATTTGAAAAGTGAGTTCTTTAGCCGCCGACCAAGCTCAATGAAGGAGTCCACTTGAAGGTAAACAGCTCGAGCAATGACACGCTTGTGATAGTCATTCTGAAGTGACGTTACTGCCTGTTTTGTCGTATCTGCTCTGCGAGCCAAGTATGAGAGCTTCATTAGAAGATTGAACTCAGTGGGCTGAAGTGAATCGATCATTGCTTTTCTTTTGGGTGGTAGGGGCTTAGCTGTCATGCCTTTTCGCCTGAAGACAAAAGCTCAAAAAGTCGTTCATAGGTTGCCCCATTCGGCGCATTGTTCAGGTATTCCATTATTTTTTCTTCAGAATTGGCAACTTCGGTCATGAAACTATGTTCGCGTTCCTTTTGTTGGGCCAGCATTTGAGCCTGCGGATGTTCGGAATTCAGAAGTCGCAAGATGGCCTGCTCACCAGCCTCACCGCGTTCTCGATGGTATGTGTAATTTGCGGAGCCGTGCTCTTGGAATTTTTGATCAAGGATCAATACGGGGCCAGGAAGTTGTCCATTATTTGGATTTGCAAGCGCGACATCTATCTTCCGCCCTCGATACTCAAGCCAGCCATGCGAGATCATAAGATCATCGGTGCCGTCATTTACAAATCCAATCACCGCATCGATTTCAATGTTGAATTCTCGGTGAAGAATCGCTTTGAGAAGAAATGTCATGTGGTAACAGGCCCCTTGAAAGTCGTGGGCACGGATGATTCGATCGTAGGCTTTCTTTGAAAGATCGAAGATGATTCGCTCTTCGCTAGAGAGCGATGAAATAAAATCTTCTATTTCTTTTTTTCGATTCTTGGCTTGGCCCACTAGACCAGCCGTAAATTTGCCGATGGTGTTTTGGTTGAGCCCGTTGGCCGTCCGCCGGGAATGGCAGTCATCAAAAGGCTGAACATCAGAGAGCTCAGTTCATCGGTGTGGATGTTGAGATCACGAGAGAGGTCGTTTCTGTTGATACCGGCCTCTTTCAAGGCAGCAAACACCTTTGGGAAGATTTGCGGAATCTCCTGAGCAATTCCGTTCGGCTCCGACTTTCGATACCCACGGGTTGAAATCTCAATACAAAACTTTCGGTACAACCAGTCTGACAACATTTGCACCGAATGGAGTCGGTGATTGAGTGCCGCCACAGAAACATTCCAATTCTTTTTTATTTTGATCATTTGATCGAGAGTTATGAATCTGCTCCCAAGCGCAAGCACACTTGCCCTCGGCATTAGAAATGCTGAGGCAAAGCGGTCAGCCTCTAGCTCAGCGTCGCGGCCTTGTGGTTTGCCATGTTGGTGCAACACAAGGTGACCAAGTTCGTGAGCAGCGTCAAATCGGCTTCGCTCGGCGGTCTTAGTGACATTCAATAAAATAAATGGAGTTTTGCCTCTCCAAAAACAAAATGCATCCACCTCAGAATCTTTTGAGGGAAGAGAAAAGATTCGTGCGCCACGAGATTCAAGCAGGTGGATCATGTTCTTTATTGGTCCCTGTCCGAGTCCCCACTCTGCACGGAGAGCCTCTGCTGCCGCCTCTGGATCATATCCACGAAGATCAGGGAGTGATGCTTGCGGTAGATTAAATCGTTCTGACATCCACTCGTTTATTAGAGTGGCAAGCTCTCCCGCCGCAAGCGCAGAGTCTCTTTTGAACGCAGGTAGAGTTGTCAGCGCCCTGAAGCTCGCACTTTGTGGAGCAACTTCGGGAATGTCAGGGCCGAGAAAAAATCCTTCGGGGAAGTTCAACTCTTTCACAAGAAGGCGAAGCGTTTCTTCAGATGGTTTTGAGTCACCCTTTTCGTAAGACAATAGGATCCGATCACTTATCCCAATAGCTTCGGATAAGTGCTTCTTTGAAAGCCCACGCCTTTTTCTGGCAACAACCAGTCTGGAAGAATTAAACATTTCACCTCAATGTTAAAACTTACGAGTAACTTCGACAACTATATCGTCAGCCTCCTCGACCGATTGATCAATCTTCACTGCATCATCTTCAAGGGTAATTGGTGCAAATAAAATGCGTTCCTTCCACTCAACAACTTGACCGTTTTCTCCAAGACCCGAGGGCAGTGAAAGTTCAAATCTAATTTCATGGGACAAGCGGCGGACTACTAGATACCAGGTCAGCATAGTGCCGCTCACTTTATTCAGCAGGCGCGCACCAAGGAGGCTCTCGTCAAACCCAAGTTGCGTGAAATTCATTTCAACAACAGCGGCGGTCGCGGCACCTTTTGTGTATTTGGATTTTAATTCACCGGCCTCAATGCCCGTGCCTTCATCCCCAGTAGTGACCGCAATGGATACAGTGCCCTTCGGATGAACAACAGTTGGAAGTCCTCCGTCCTCACGTTTGGTCCAACCTTGCGGGATCAGTCGATCTCTCAGAGTCTTTACTGTTTCTGCCCAACCCAGGAGCCCCGGCGTTGTACGTGGATGGTTTGCCGTGCAAGTCAGCCGCACTCGTTCACCAGCTTCAACGGCCTCCCGCAGAATTTCTTCGGTCACGCCAAGTGCGTGAAGGCGATTGCTGACTTCGATCGGTTTTGTGATTAAAACTGTATTCACTTAGATCCCCCCTTATACCGGACTTCGGTTTATTCAATCTCATTTGAGGTCGAAAAAACCGAAGTGTCAAGAGTCCCACCCCAAGATTTTCATGACTCTACGGGCAACACAGCGATTCGCAGCGCATTAAGTGCTTAGAGTAAGGGCTTAACGTTAAGCCCCTGAAATTGACCGAATTTCGGATACAGCGTAAGATCATCTTCGGTTTTGGCATAAACCGGCCGCTTGCCAGTAGCGAAGCTGTTTCAGCAATGCCTCGAAGTACGATGTGATTGAACTCTTTAACCTTTTGATCTCGGTTGGAGTTTGGTGGGCAAGTGACAAGTATCCGCAGAGAGAACGAGGTTTTAGATGAAGTCATCAATCGATGTCCATTCGGTCGCTTATGTAAAGCGCAACGCCAAAAGAATTAAAAAAGAAAAACAAGTTTCGCATCACGAGGCTCTTGATCTTGCCGCTAAAGCAGTTGGAGCTGCCAACTGGAAGCACTTTCTCCGCGCTGGCAATGAGATTCCAAGGGCGATCGCCGTGACTACTCAAAGGGCTCCTAAGCCGCTGACTGTTGCATTCAATGTCATGTTCGGCGGGCGACGAGTTCGACCGAATGTCAAAATGCCGATTGCGAGTCACAAAGAGATCGGTGCGCTACTGGATGAGGTCTTAGCCCACACGCGCTTACGAAAAAGCGTTCACAAACTCATCGACTCGGTCCGATGCGAATTAGACGATTGGGTTCAGCACGAGTATCCCACACATGCAGAAATGTCTGATGAGGATTTTCGCGAGATGTATTACGCCCACAAAACAAAAGTGCCGCTCAAAAAAACGATCTCAAGAGAAGAAGCTGACCAACTCATCGAAAAACTTGGTGCAGCGAGACTGACACTTTCATTTTACCCGGAGTGTCCGCCGTTGGAGAAGATGCTCAAAAAGATTGATCTCACGATCTCGGGGCTTTCAAAGTGGTCTGGCGTGGTCACAATAGCTGACAAGCAAGCCAAGCAACTCAAACGGGGCACCGTCATTCGCGTAAAGCCGCTTCAGATTGATGCCGTTGTCATCAAGGAAGACATTACCAATGACACCGTGGAATTCTATTCTGACAGTGGGCCCGGTGTTTGCGTCCGCGATGAAGTGAAGGTCTATCGTCAACAGCCAGGATCTACGCGACTCCCGATGCGATTGACTCTGCCGTATGGGAAGTGGATTTGTGAAGATGGATCAGAGGTTTTATTCAATCGCGATTACAAACCGATTTGGGCTAAACTGCCGAATGGCGAGGTGAAGGACATCGAGCCAAATACTTGGGTCAAAAACAAAGACTGCATCTATTTCTTTGATGATTCAAACCCGCCTTGGGCCAAGAAGAAAACTCGTGAGATGTGTTTTGGGGTTTTGGTTGAATGGGGTGTGGCAGATCGTATTCCTAAAGCCCTTGCTGAATACTATGAACTTGTTAGGACTGGAATTAAGCCAAAACCTACTGAAGTAAAATTTAAATTCCCATTTGCTGTTTGAGGCAATGATTTTAGGGCCCCGCAAATGTGGGGCTCTACTTCAACTTATATATTTTGAAATGTTCGACCAATGATTTTTCAATAAGTTCGGAAGCTCTGCCTTTGGGAAGTTTTTCGGCAAAGGCGCGACCCGGATGAAGCATATCCCAGTCAGATCGAGCTTGCTTGAGTCGTCCGCCTCCTGGGTGGTGAATGCCAAAGCCTGAAATAAATTTGTTCCAGATAGGTTTGTAATGATCGATGAGAATAGCTTCGGCTGCGTTCGTAAACTCTGGAACAACAAGAAGCCATCGACATTCAAAATCTTTTAGATTGAGTGTCGGAGAGGCCGCTATTGTTTTTGCATGTTCGCGTAACCGCTTAGTTACGAAATTCGAAGATGCTTTCTTAGGATCGCCACCACCTTTTCGTCCACCAGGCACTACGGCCTTCCCAACATATATCGGATACTTTTTTGATTTTGCTAGGGGCGAATAGGCTTTATGATTACCAACGTAGTAGAGCGCATATACGCCGCATCCAACATCAACGTTTGCCGGCGGGAGCTCTAGAAGCTGTTGCTTCTCGAAGGTCGAGACAAGTAGGTCGCGGACATTTTCTTTGAAGGGATTAAAAATTTTAGCTTTTGCCACCCTAACATTGTGGCATCACAGCAAAAACCTCTAAAGGCCCAAATCCAATTGATCTGAACTTCTCGACCTGTTCTCTACGTTCGACTGGCGCGAGCGAGTCGCGAGGTCCTTCTTCATCTTGGATAAAAGTATTGAAGCCAGCCTTACTGGTACAGCGTTGCCAATCTGTCTCATGGCCTCTGATCGTGAGCCAAAAAAGAAATAGTCATCTGGGAAGGTTTGCATACGAGCAGCTTCTCGAACTGAAAAATAACGAACGGAGCCATCTTCGTGAAGAACCATGTTCTCACCACCTGGACAGCCATGCACTCCGGCTTTCAAAGTTTTCGCGGGCTGATCAATGTGGCTACCTGTATGTCCTGGATAAACACGCGCACCAGGAATGCCGATGTGATTTTGAAATTCAGAATGTTCTTTGCCGTCTTTAGGAGTGGGCAGACCGATCAGCGCATCTCGAACGGTCATATAGGGCTGAAGCAGTGGTTTAGACTGAGCAAGAGCCTTCAGTCTTCTCTCAAGTTCCTTGGGCGCAGTTCGCTTTTTCAGTCCGTGTTTTTGAAAGTAGGCTCCGGTGATATATTTGTCATAAAGAAGCGCATCTGCACCATGTGTTGCAAGCGGGAACTCGAATTGAAAGCCAAGATCAGAGCGTATACCGACGATGAAAAATCGCTCCCGACTTTGAGGAACTCCGAAATCAACGGCGTTTAATAGCGAACTCACAACATTGTATGACTTCTTCGGAGACTTAGAACTCAGTTTTCTCAGGCGAGGAAGTTGCTTTTGCCAATCATCATCATTGAGTGGACAGCCTTCGATATGTTCGAGCTGCAAATGAACATACTCAACATAGTCTTTGAATCTGTTAGACGTGATACCCTTAACATTCTCAATCAAAAAAGCCTTGGGTTTAGTTTTTGATAAAACGCGCAGGTATTCCGGGAAGAGATCACGAACGTCTTCATGTCCATTTTTCTTGCCGCCGATTGAAAAGGGCTGACACGGAGGACCTCCAACTAAAACATCGAAGGCTTCAGGAATCTGATCTACGTTAAAAACTCTGATGTCGGTTTCGAGAATACGATTTGGTGCGAGTCCAAAGGAACTTTGAGAATTTCGGCGTAGCGTCTCGCAGGAGTTCTTCTCCCACTCCAAGAATAAAATTGGCGAGATCCCAGCCTGGTGAGCACCAAGTGCAAGGCCGCCACCGCCAGCGAATAGTTCGACTGATTTTAGACTTTTAATTTTTGCCACGATTCCCCTAAAGCTGATTAGAGATGAGACCATGATGCGTTATATGGGTCAACAATTGGGACCCCCCATCGAATTCGATTTGTTGGGCGCTACCCCTTGAATCTTTTGAGAATTTTGTAGATGGCAGGGCGGCTCCAACCGTTGCATTTGTTCTTTGATTTTACTCCGGACGAGTTCAGTGCCTTTGCAATTTCACCGTAACTTGCGCCTGCCACTTTCATGGCAGCCATCCTTTTGATTGTCCGCAGTTCGGATTCACATCGGACAACCTGCCCATGAATTAGGCGTTCGCCAAAGGCGAGCTGACCCTTGTTGCAGCGCAGTTCTTTTCGGGCCTGGATCTCGAAGCCGAGATCGGCCAATGCCGTACCAACTGTTGATCGTGAACATCCCCTTTCGCGGGCAATTTGATTCATCGACTTACCCAGAACCATATACTGCTCATGGAGGTAGTCCTTGTCGAAATGACGAAAAAATGTGAGCTTATCGGTAGTTAAGCTTAGGGCAATGCTGGGGGCGATGGGCGAACCTAGCGTCGGATGGCCCGAGCCAATTTTTTCGAGATACAGCCCCGATTCAGGGGAAACAAGAATAGAAAAATAAAAACAAACAGATACGAAGCAGAAGGCTTCTCTGATCACTTTGCTCAAATCACGTTAAATCACGCGAAATAATGGCATTTGTAGTGATGATGTCGTTGTCGATAACTACACGGCCAACGACAACTACAAAGACTGACGACATCACTTTGGTGGCGATTTCCTATTTTGATATAGGTACTTCGTTTGGCCTCCACCAAGAAGAGTTTCGCCCCAGTTAATAACTGGACCTTCATATTCTAGGACTGCAAGTAACAATCTGTTGGTGAGGGTGTAAATTCGCATTTCGGTATAATAAACCTCGCGCCATGAATCGCCCTGCTTGCGAACACTTTCTTCGAGCAAACCTCCTCGATGGAGAAAATCATTTCTTGTGGCAATAGCATCGGCATCCTCATCTGAGATTTCGATATCAAACTGCTTGAATGGCAAAGTAAGCTTTGCTTTATTTGTTGGAGAGTTTAATTCGTTGATTCTTTTTTTGAAAATTTCTTTTGAGTCTCCAGTTAATGCCGTTCCTTGCTGCTCCAAAAGATTGTTTAAGGCATCTCGAAGTTGCTTCCATGAGTTTTTGTCTTCAAGGGGTTTGGGAGAGGAACTCTTATATTTTTCAGAAATGCAACTGGTCAAGCTTTCCAGAGCGACAGAGAGCAAAGCTCCGCGCATTTCCACAGGAGCGGGATGAAATGTAAGTAGATACTCAATCGGGACTAGCAAATCCTGCCAGTTAAGTAAGTTAGTCCAAACCAAAGACAGAACTTCATCATCCAGATGCCGCATTAATGGAGGAATTGAAATCGCTCTCTTGGCCGTTGCCCAATGTCCCCATGACGAGGGGATAGGCGTATAAGAGTTTGCAATCCTGTTTCTTCCAGAATACCACCAGGCTTCGTGAACAGTTTTTCCATCCGATGACAGTGCCATTTCACAGGAGTGTTGCTCTAAGCTTATTCCAAGAAGGTAAGAGAATAACACTCTTGTTGTTCCACTGAATTTTTGAAATTGATCAAAAGATACTCCATTCGGCGCATCAAAAACTAAAATATGATTTTCTGGTAAGCAGTAGAGATTAAATTCGAGGTCGTTGTACCGGAGTGGTAGCCAAAGGCTTCCTTCATAACCAGAAGTGTCTTTTATAAAATGTGGAAACAGCAGATCGGGCTTCTTATCGAGATAGATTACTGATCTGTATCGAACGTTTCCCTGATTTGAAGGTGTGCCATTTTTTTTGAGATGAATATGCGTACAAGTGCCTTGTAGATCACCCCCAGAATAAGAGGTCCAAAATGCCTTTCGGAGAAGAATGGCTCCGATGCTTGAGTGTAATTCGATATCCTGTGATTGTACTTTTTTGTTGGGCATTTTGCTGACTGTCGTTTTCCATTTAACTTCATCTTGTTCAATGAAAAATGAGGTTCCTGAAAATTCACCGGATACTCCAGTCAAAGTCTGACCAGATAAATCTGGAATCAAAGAGATAATTTCGTTTTCATTTATGTTCAGAGTTCGAGTTGCAGACATTTTATTCTCCAAAAAAGCAGCGTTAGAAGTGAATATACATTTAATAACGACGACGTGAGTAGCCTGACCTGATCGCAAAATTCATCATCATTAGAGGATCTCGTTGAGCCCTTTCCTTCATTACTTTCAACCGCCATTCATGGGCTTCAATCTTTCCAGTATAGCTCCGCATTAATCGATCAAAACTTAGATTGGACTCCGAATCGGCTCGTAAAGATTCAAGAAGTGCCTTGCGCTCGACTCTGAAGCCGTACTTTTTCCCCTCTGGCGTATCGGGTAGCAGTCCCCATAAGGTATCCTCGCCGAAATCAAAGAAAACCACTACGCCTCGTTTGCCCCAGTCATCCAACAATGCTCCTCGACCTGGTGATTCTCGCAGGTCGTCCATCCCATCGATACTTGGCGCAAACAATACCCCATCGAAAAATTTGTCTTTGTCTCGGGACCGCCTGGTACCATCGACAATCCAAATCATTTTCTTATAGAAGGCTTCACGAGCCTGGCGTTCTTCTGGCCTGATGTGTGAATGTTGGAACTCGATCACATAGCCTTGATCGGTCTTAACATCCGCAATATGCTTCTCGCCATCTTCAGCGCGATGAACGAACTCTTGCCATTCTTTTGGAAAATGTCCTTTCCAGTTCCGATGCCATTCGGTTTCGTTCTCCCACCAAGAATCACAGATACGTTTTCCCAGATGAGCCCAATGCCAAATTTTAATTTCTCCACACTTGGCAACAACTGGCCGTCCACAGCCAGGGCACTCACCCGAAAGATCAGGCTTTGCGTCTTCGCGTTGCCCTTGGACCAGCGCATATTTCATGTCGGCACCTCATAGACCTGAACCGTAAGAAACAGCTCGCGATTTTTGTCGTCTCTGTGGTGCAAAATGTACCGAAATTCAGTTTCATGTCCCGAGACTTTCCAATCTCGCACATAATTGGGATGCGCATTTACAAGACTAGGAATTTGAGCAAGAACATTTGATAAATCTTTGTTGCGATTAAAAAGAAGAATCGCAGCCTTGGTATCTCGCCAAGACAGGTAGCCGAGCAGTTGGTCAATCGTCTCTGTGAAGCCAGCCGCGCCTTTCCAAAACTTGCACTCGCCAATAAAGATATTTTTGCCTCCATCTTTAATAATGATGTCGGTCTTGCCCTCAAAATTGAAAGTTTCGCCGGTCGCTTGGCCTTCATACTGTCCATTGAGCTGTACGAGAAAATGTGAACGAAGACTTTCTTCGTCCATGCCTTTGAAGACATGAGGACTTTGCTCGATCACTGTAACCATGTTCTTTGTAACAGTGAGAATATGTTCATACTCGTCTAATGGCAAAGTTGGTTCGAGCTTGGCTGCCGCTTGCGTAGAGGCTTGCGGTCTCGGAGCTAGTTTACGTTTTACAGAAGGAACAGCATAAGTCTTCGGAGCGTCGCCACGCTTTTTGACTGGAAAGCCAAGTGCCGCAGCAACGTCATTATCTTTTTGAAGCTTAGAAAATCTTTGTTGTAGTCGTGACTGAGCAACATTTTTCAGTTCCGCATTGAATGGTATAAAATCAGATTTCAAATTATTAACGTACTGCCTTACATTGGCAAGGTCTCGATCAAAGTTTGATCGTGCTGTTTGAGCATCTGCAGTTCCAAAGGTGTAACGAAAAACTACTTCCCCACTTGCGATTTCCGCTCGTGGCGGATTGAACGTAAATGTTGATGGCTGAACTTGAAATAACTCCGCTTCGCCAGAAAACGGAACATGAAATGCAATTTCGGTAGCAGAAATTGTCCGTGAACTTCCCATGCGATCATCAAAAAAATAATTGTTTCTATCTCCAAGTGATCTTGGATCAGCTTGCACATCATTCGTTTCCGCATAAATTCCAGGCTCATCGAGCTCGATAACATCGACACCAAACTTATCTGCGAAATGAACAGCCCATTCTTCAAGCTTGGTGTTCATAACTTGTGTCTCGGAAAGTCTGTCAATTTCGGCAATCATTTGTTGCCTTTGATGCTCGCGGACCGCATGGCTGTCAGCTTTTGAAAATAGAAGCATATCTCCTCCAACTCAGACTTGTGACTTGTTGCGCCACCAAGTGACTGAATTTTTCTCTTGATTAAATCATGCACGGAACATCTACTATAAGCAAGTGTTAGCTAACAACAGCTTATACTTTTGCGAAAGGACTGACGCATGGGAAATGAAAGGATAACTGAGACCTTCGCCGGTTTCATAAGAAATTTAAGAATAGCAGCAAACAAAACTATGGGCCAAGTGGCTCGGGAACTAGGTATCACCGTTGTGTATTACTCAGAAGTTGAAGCAGGTAAGAAGCCCGCTTTTCCGAATGGTAAAGTGGACTATGGAATCTTGGCAAAGGCTCTTGGAACGGCTGAGAAAAGTTTGAAGCAAATCGCTGATCTTGATAGGGAAAAACGCCAAATTTTGAAAATGTTTGGGTGTGATTCCGACACCGCTGATTTGGCAGTAGCCTTCGGTCGTCGCCTTACAAACAACGAGCTTACGGATAAGCAGATTGAAAAGATCCGGAAAATTCTCAACGAGGAGCAGTAATGGATTTCAGCTTGATCTCAGTACCGGTTGTGCGTGGGATGTCCCACGCACAGATTGAAAAAGAAGCGTCAGAGTTTTTGCAGCTTGTAGCACCTGAATGTTTATCAGATCCCCGTCCAACACCAATGCTTGAAATTTTTGAAAACAAAATGGATCTCTTGGGCTTCCGAGTTGTCGTTGGCAAAAACGTCAAAGGACTTGGAGGTGTAACCGATGTTACCAACCGATTTATCGAAATCCCTTTGGCAACGTACAATCAACTTGAAAAAGGCGTACCACGCGCGCGCTTCACGATTGCTCATGAGTGCGGTCACGCAAAAATTCATGGAAAGCAAGCTCAGATGGGAACTTTCGCTTCCAGTGAAAACATACAGTTTGCGAGGAGATCAGAACTTCGTCCCTTTGAGGACCCTGAGTGGCAAGCAGATACATTCGCAGCGGCTGTTTTGATGCCGTGGCAAACAATGAGGATGCTTTACGAACGTGGCGAAATGAATGTGCAAACAGTAATGTCTGTTTTTCAAGTATCACAAGCAGCAGCTAGTAGGAGGGTTATGCGTTTACAAGCATCATTCGAGAAATAAAAAAGGCAGCTTTGCAGAGCTGCCAATTTTACGTCGGATCAAGGATCGAACCAACAAGTTGCTTACATCTCTTGTTTTGCCAGTTAGTGGACGGCTTGGCAAGGGGGTTCTTTTGTGTCGAAGCCTTCCCGACGTTAGAAGGGAGGTAAATCATGAAATTTTGTTCTAAATGCAATCAACGCGTCAGCCGCGAATGTCCAATGGGACTCAAGCGCATTGTGTGCAAGTACATCATCAGAAACGGTAAAGTTGTTTATCCGACTGATAAGTCGTGCTTCGCATTTTGTGTTCCCCACGACAAGGCATAGTTAAGAATTTGAAAATGGCGGGATGCCACTACATCCCGCTCGAACAAAAACAATGCAGTCCAAGGAGGACTCAATGAATAAAAGCAAGCATGTTGTTCCAAGCAAAAATGGTGGTTGGTCTGTAAAATCTGGTGGGAACGAAGTTGCTCACCAGCGCACACAAAAGGATGCAATTCAGACCGCGAATACGCTCGCAAAAATGGATCGCACCGAGGTTGTAATTCACGGACGAGATGGAAAAATCCGTGACAAGAACTCTTTCGGCAACGATCCGTTTCCACCTAAAGGGTAACTGCCTTACGCCCCTGTCATCTTCGGATGGCGGGGGCTTTTTCGAGAATCGGTTTTTCTTTCCGATAGCAAGTCATCTGGCAAAATAATCTCAATACAATTTTTATCGGCTTTCCGAAAAGTCATTTCGGCTTTCGGAATTTCGATTGAGGGCAACGGATTTCGATCCGAAGTTATTTATTGAGATGAAGAAAGCAAAGTTAGACAAAGTTTTGAAAGCACTTATGAAGGCTCGTGGAGTTAAGGCCAGTGATCTAAGCAAAATCACAGGAGTTCCAGCTGCCACTTTGTCGTCGCTGCTCAATGGTGGACAAACACAAAAGCCTGAGCATCTTTTTGCTCTAAGTCAGTATTTCAAAGTCAGCATAGAATTTCTTTTGTTCGGTGAAGACGACCGTCGTCCAACTTTGGATGACGTACTAACTGAAGGAATTTTTTCTGGCTGGTTGAAAGTAACCATTGAAAAAGCCATCCCCGACAAAAAGAAAATCGGGATAGAGAGCGAATGACCTTATGGCGAAACTCAGGTTTGGACTTGGAACATGGAATAAGGGAGCCACGATGAACGGCAAAGATATTGGCACGGGCTTCTTGGTTGTTGAGCTCGACAATACGGTCAGCATCAAGACGCTGTTCAAGACGCAGTTTCTATTCATGCTAGGCGACGTGAAAGAGGCCGTAAGAGGCAAAAAGGAAATCCAAATCTATACACACGACGGAGATGTCATCAAGCTATGGGCTAAACCAGACGACTTGAGTGCTCTCGAACGTCTAATCAAATCACAAAAAGGAGCATCATGAAAACCTTAACGAAAGTAGGAATCGTAATTCAGTTGGCTGCAGCACTTTCGGGTTGTGCGACACCAAGAACGAAACACACAGATCCAGCAATGAGAGTTTTTGTTGATCCTGACTCTCTTGATAAAAAGAATTTGCCGCGGCTAAAAGCGGCGTTGCAAGCATCTGGCAACTGGATCGTGGTTGATCGTGATGCTGGTTACAATGCGATGAACAAGGAGCAGGATCGTCAGTACAAGGATGAAGAAAACCGAATTGACCAAAAGGAACGTTACGCGATCTGGGGCAAGCAGTATGGGGTTGGCGGAATCATCACAGCTTCAAGCCAATGTTCTGCTTCAAAACGCTTTTTGGCAAACCAGAGAGACTTTGACTGTGTTCAGAATCTTCAAGTGATGGACGCTAAGACAGGTGAAGTTCTGGCTACTGCGGAAGGGCTTGGCACAGATGGTTCATTCTTCTATGCAGAAATGAATATCGCTCCATCGTGGACTGAGACGGTTGAAAACCTGAACGAGAGCTATCCAACGTATTTCGAGAAGATCAAAAAATCTGAAACAATCCTGGCGAGAGAGCATGAAGCTGAGTTGGCCAGTGAAAAAATCCAATCTGAAAAAGACGCATCCAAAGAAACTTCAAGAGAAGCGTACAAGAGGCAGCAGGAAGCCTACCTTGCAAGAGTCAGGACAGGAGACATGACCAAGGAAGAAGTCAGAACTTTGCTCAAAGCAAGAGCCAGCGGTTATCAACTAACACCGGAAGAAATAGAAGGGCTGATCTTCCCCCGAAAAAACGGACATAAATTTCATGCTGCGTTTCGTACCATCTCTTCACACTCTATCGGCGTCAT